>CACWOG010000023.1 GCA_902762455.1 uncultured Bacteroidia bacterium
ATACAGAAACTGAAAAAGGTATTCCGTTCGGTAAGCCTCAAGCATTCGTACCGTTCGACCTACAACATCGGTAGTTTCCAGACACGTCTTATCAACGAGTACGACCCCGACGAGAACGGTCTGAACCATATCCGCGACGAACTCAACAACATCTATTCGCGCTACGTTGTCAACGGCATAAGCATAAGCGAGCAGTTGAGCCCACTCATTTCATTCGATATGATGCTCGTCAACAGTATGACTGTTAAGGTTGAAGTAAAGAAGACTCGTAACCTTACGATGAGTTTCTCGAACAACCAGCTTACCGAAGTCAAGAACAACGAACTTATAATAGGTGCAGGCTATCGTTTCAAGGATGTTGCACTTACAATCAGTGTCGGCGGTAGAAAGCGTGACCTCAAGAGCGACCTTAACCTGCGTTTCGATTTCTCGGCTCGCAAGCAGATTACAATGATACGAAAGTTGGAGGAGGCTCAGGACCAGCCTACATCAGGAAATATACAATATACATTCAAGTTGTCGGCAGACTATGTACTTAGCAACAGGTTCAACGTAAGTTTGTTCTACGACCAAAGCATTAACAATCCGATTGTTGGCACATCGTTTAAGACTGTTAATGCAAAAGTTGGCTTAATGCTGAGATTTACTCTTGCTACTTGATAAAATAGTGTTATTTTTGGCGAATAAATTTTGTATTAACATTAAAAATAAATAAAATGGCATTTCCAAAAGAATTAAAGTACGCAGAATCACACGAATGGTTGCGCGTAAACGGCGAAGAAGCTTACATTGGTATTACCGATTTCGCAGTATCAGAATTGAACGACCTCATCTACATTGAAATCGAGGTTGAAGGTGAAACTCTTGAAAAGGGTGAAGAATTTGGTGTTATCGAAGCATCAAAGGTTGCATCAAAGGTTTATATGCCAGTATCTGGCGAAGTTCTCGAAGTTAACCAGGACGCTCTTGACAATCCTGAAATGTTGAAGGACGACGCTTACGAAAACGGCTGGTTGATTAAGATTAGAATGACCGATCCGTCACAGGCAAACGCTCTTCTCGATGCTGCAGCTTACGAAGCATTGACAAAGAAATAATAATTCATTACAGAATTAGAGAAAGCCACTTCGTTCGAGGTGGCTTTTTTTGTGGAGATTACTTGTTGGTTTATACTCCCGCCCCTTTTCCTTGCAGTCATCGCGGAAGCTAGTCAAAGCACGCGATACGGCACGGGGAGCATTGCGGAGACTGCTATCCGCGATCTCATTCCAACAAACCGCACGTCATGTTTTTTGCCCAAGTTTAACGACTTTAAGGTTTTTAACGACCTTAGGGCGAGGGGCAAACAACATTGCGGTAATTTCGACCCCAGCGGGGTCACATATATGTAGCAGCGATAGCTGCGATGGTAAAGCGCTGGCGGAGTTTTTGTGGTTCGACAGGCTCACCAACCATGCAAAAACTGTGACAGCGCACAATTTAGCAGACAACAATAATTTTATTTCGCGCATCCAATAATTTTTATTAAGTTTGTGGGATAACAAAAACAATAAAAATATTATATATGGATAAGCAAAATAACTTGAAAATGATGCTTCAGAATGCTGAGCATCCGATTACTGTATTGTTGGGTGGCGACAAGATAAAGGAACAGATGGAAGCCATCGAAAGCATTGCATCGGGCGTTGATACGATTCTTGTTGGCGGCGCACTCGTTGCTCCTTTTGCAAAGGCAAGCGGAATGAACGTCGGAAATTCGAAGACCTGCGACGAATGCGTTGCTCGTGCAAAGGAAATCCTTGCAAAATATGCTGCAAAGATTTGTCTGCCGGTTGACTGCTACGTTGCCGACAAGCCCGAAAACGATTCCAATATCGAACATGTTAAACTCAACGAAATTCCCGATAGTCGCTTCATCATGGACATCGGTGTTAAGACCGTTGATATTTTTGCCGAGAAGATTGAAGGCGCAAAGTCATTCATCTGGAACGGCACTCTGGGTCACACCGAAATGCCACACTTCGCATACGGAACCTACAAGACCGCCCTCGCTGCTGCACGTGGCACTGCCAATGGACTGAAAACTATGGTTGACGGCGACGATACAAAGGCTGCAATTTTGCGCTATGGACTAGAAGGAGGAATGTTCTTCGTCGAAGGTGGAAAACTCGTTGAAAAGGCAGAACGCAAGGTCGTACACACCGACGAGGCACCAAAGGACGGCTACACAATCGACAAGTACAATTTCAACGGCAAGAAGGTTTTGTTGCGCGTCGATTTCAATGTTCCGCTGGACGAGAACTTCAACATTACCGACGATACCCGTATCGTTTGCGAAGTTCCGACAATCAAGAAGATTCTGAAGGACGGTGGAGCTGTAATAATAATGTCGCACCTTGGTCGTCCCAAGAAGGTTGACAATAAGTTCTCGCTCAAGCACATTGTTAAGCATGTAAGCGAATGCCTCGGTGTTCCCGTACAGTTTGCCGACGACTGCCAGAAGGCTCAGGCACAGGCTGCTGCACTGAAGTCGGGCGAAGTTCTGTTGCTCGAAAACCTTCGTTTCTACGCCGAAGAGGAAGGTAAACCACGCGGACTTGCAGATGATGCTACAGATGAGGAAAAGAAGGCTGCAAAGGCTGCTATAAAGGAATCGCAGAAGGAGTTTGTAAAGACTCTTGCATCATACGGCGACTGCTATGTAAATGATGCTTTCGGCACTGCTCACCGTGCTCACGCTTCGACGTACTACGTTGCAAAATATTTCCCGAAGGACAAGATGCTCGGTTACTTGGTTGAAAACGAGGTCAACAACATCAACAAGGTGCTTACCACTGGCGAAAAGCCTGTTACGGCTATCGTTGGCGGTTCGAAGATTTCGACCAAGATTGACATTATCAAGTCGTTGATTACCAAGGTTGACAATCTGATTGTCGGTGGCGGTATTTCATATACTTTCATCAAGGCGATGGGTGGAAATATTGGTCGTTCGTTGGCTGAGGACGATTGCATTCCTATTGCAAACGAAATCCTCGATATGGCAAAGAAGTTGAATGTAAACCTCTATCTGCCAGTTGACTGCATGATTGGTGACAAATTCGACAACGAAGCCAACATTCACATGGCCGACGTTCGCAACGTTCCCGACGGCTGGGAAGGCATGGATATGGGTGTGAAGACCATACAGCGTTACACAGAAGTTATTGAAAATTCGAAGACCATCCTTTGGAACGGACCTATGGGCGTGTTCGAGATGGAACACTTCAGCAACGGTACGATGAAGGTTGCTTTGGCAGTTTGCCGTGCTACAGAACTTGGCGCATTTACCCTCGTAGGTGGTGGCGACAGCATTGCAGCACTCAACAAGTTCAACTTAAGCGAAAAGATTAGCTACGCATCAACTGCTGGTGGTGCTTTGCTCGAGTACATCGAGGGCAAGGAATTGCCGGGATTGAAGGCAATATCTTCAGATGAGATTTAATTTGACGAAGAAAAATATTTAGGGGATTTCGTATGGAATCCCCTTTTTTGTGGCAATATACAGGCACAAAAAAAGAGGCTCCAATCGGAGCCTCTCATATTCAATTTAAACTGTGTTCAAATTACTTTGCAGAAACTGCAGGAGTAGATTCGTAGGTCTTAACATTACCAGTAATGGTAATTGTAGTACCTGTTGTTGCATCTGAAGTAATAGTGCTCTTCTTTACATTAATAACGTATGTCTTACCATTGTAAACAGTTGCAATTACATCATTGTAATCAGCACCCCTGTCGCACTGTACGCCAGCATATACAGTCTGTTCTGCACCAAAATTGATGTCAGCAATAGCCTTGTCATAGTCTGCTGCAGCGAGGGAGTACAACTTTGTGTTGTTGTCAATAGGTTTAATCTGTGCATAAACGGTTTTTGCATTACCTGTCCACTTCAAACCAAATGCATCAAGACCTGTAGCATTTGCAGCACCAACTCTCTTCCATTCGAAAGTAGCTTCTGTGAAAGCAGGAGCAACTACGTTTACAGTGTAAGCAACAGTAACTTGAACGTCCTTCTGGTTAGTAACAACAGCTTCGTAAACAACCTTTGCAGCACCTTCTACGTCAGCCTTAGCCAAAGTTTCAGAGAGTTCAGCAGTGTATTCAGTCTTACCTTCGTAATCTTTAACGTCATACTCTGCTGGAGTACCGAGAACTTCGTTGTTAGCATCGTAGCTGGTTCTTGTAAGGGTGATAGACTTAAGACCCTTTGCGTCATTAGCAGTCAAAGTAGCTTTTACATCAACTGATGCGTTAGCAAGATCAAATGTCATTTCGTTCATACCGTTAGCATCAAGAATAGAAGCAGTTGGAGCTTCCGGGTCACCACAGCTGCAGAACATTGCAACAGCTGCAACCAAAATCATAACAATTTTAAAGTTTTTCATCGTTCTAAAATTTTTAGTTATACAATAATTAATTAAATTTTCAATTTATTTACAAGGCGCAAAGATATAGTTATTTTTTAATATGGATATTTTTCTTAACTTTTTTTTTGGAATTATTTTTTTTATAACGTTTTGATGACCTATTAAAATATATAGAATATATGAACTTTACTTTAGGTCAGCAAGACTACAAGACACCAAAAGCCTTCATTCCACCTTTACCATATCCTTCTCGAAATCGCTGTGGAAGTTCATATTCTGCAATTTCCAAACCTTGTCGGGACGGTACATTGTAACCACTAGTTCTACTGGCTGGCGGTCGTACTTCAGGACATACACATATTTTGCATACGATTCGCCGAGGTAGTATTTGCCAGCAAGCTCGTAGCCGTTGAAGTTGCCAAGCAGTTTGCGCGATGCCTCAAACTTTTCTTTCATTGCGGTCGTTCCTTCCTTGTTGCTTTCGAGCCAGTCGTTGGTGGAGAAAAGATAGTCGATGGCACTATTCACATCATCGTTGAACATAGAGAAAAACTTCGCCATTATGTCTTCGGGCGTGTTCTGTGCCTTTGCTGTATTGCCTGTCACAAGAATTGCGATTATGGATACGATTATAATTATTGTCTTTTTCATTTTGATGAATGTTTGTTTAGAATGCAAATTTAGAAAAATTATTCAATAACTAGCTAACAAAAAATTAGGTAACTATATACAAGTCGACTAAAGTATGTGCTACTGAATTGTCATTGCTTGTTTCACTGCGCGAGCTAAAGGTTTCACAAGTTAGAACAATAACGCGATACGGAACGGGGAGCGTAATATTGTTCAACTATGCGGAATCTCCTTTAGAAACGTTTTCAACAGGAGATTCCGTATAGACAGGCTTACAAGCAACGTTCCTTATGCTGTTCGTTCTGTTTTACGGACCCTTTAGTGCACGAAGCTTGCGAGTAATGACTCAGAGGGCATAGGACAAAAGCACATTGCGTCAACACGTATATAGCTACCAAAAATTATCTATAGGCCATATTTGTTGAGACTGCCTTTTTTAACATTATAACAATAAAGTTTCCAATATGTTGGGCAATTAATTGTTAATAATACTTCTGTTAAAATTTTTTCCGTTGATAAAATGGAAAATCTGCTTGCACGAAAAATAGTAATTTTGCACTCCCAAAAATAAAATGTTATGGCACAGGAAAAGGAAACAACGAAAAAAACTAAGAAACGGTCATCAAACGATGTCCTCGAGGAACTCAACACCCTTTTAGGCAAGGTTCCACCCCAGTCACCCGAACTTGAAAAAGCAGTTCTCGGAGCAATACTCATACAGTCGAGCGCAATCTACGACATTACAAACATCATACAGCCTCAAAGTTTCTATATTCCTGCCCACCAGACCATTTACGCAGCAATGCGTAGTCTGATGCAGGCAGAAAGACCAATCGACACCATAACTGTTTCGGAAGAACTGAGTTCAAAGAACCAACTTGAGGAAGTAGGCGGACTTCCTTACCTTATCGAACTTACCGAACTCATCGGCACGGCTGCTCACCTCGAATACCACGCCAGAATCGTACAGCAGAAGTACATTCAGCGCGAACTCATAAAGGCATCGACAGAAATACAGAAGCTTTCGTACGATGAAACCAAGGATGTTGACGAACTTATATCATTTGCCGAAGGTGAAATATTCAAGATTTCGGAAGGCATGGTAAAGAAGGATATTGTGAAAATAGGTGATGTTATTGAATCGGCAAAGAAAAGCATCGAGAAGGCGGCAGAAAGCAAAGGTTCGTACCGTGGCGTACCGACGGGATTCACTGACCTTGATAGGCTCACTTCGGGATGGCAGCCGTCAGACCTTATAATAATAGCGGCTCGTCCTTCAATGGGAAAGACTGCATTTGTGTTGTCGATGGCAAGAAATATGACTGTGGAATATCAGAAGCCTGTGATTTTTTTCTCGCTTGAAATGTCGTCAATGCAGTTGGTGAACCGATTAATTGCTGCCGAAATAGAAGTCTCTGGCGAGAAAATCCGTAATGGGGATCTTACAGAACAGGAATGGCAGTGCTTCGAGTCAAGGACTCATAGGCTTGGTGCGGCTCCGCTTTATATTGACGACACTCCTGCAATGTCGGTTTTCGAACTTCGTGCAAAGTGCCGTCGGCAAGCTAGAACCAAGGAAGGACTTGCTGTCGTAATAATCGATTACTTGCAACTTATGACATCGGGAGTTGACAATAAGGGGAGTAGAGAACAGGAAGTAAGTACGATTTCGCGGTCTCTCAAGGCTATAGCAAAGGAACTTAATGTGCCGATTATTGCACTTTCGCAGTTAAACCGTGGCGTGGAAACCAGAGGAAACGACAGACGTCCGCAGTTGTCCGACCTCCGCGAATCGGGAGCAATCGAGCAGGATGCCGACATTGTTGCTTTCATACATCGTCCCGAATACTATGGCATAAAGGAGGACGAAAATGGCATCTCAACAAAAGGCCTTGCAACAATAATTGTTGCCAAGCACCGTAACGGAGCGGTAGATGATGTAAGATTGAAATTCGTCAAGGATCTGGCAAAATTCCAGGATTACGACGAAGGAATAAGCGAATTGGCACCTTCATCAGATACATTCCAGACGGTAGGTTCAAAAATGAACAACCGCGACTTTGCCGCCGACAATGCCTTTGCCGACAATGGAAGCAGTTTCATAGGTGACAATAGTTTCGAAAATGCACCGCTTTCAGGATTCAAGAAAGACAACGAAGAAAAACTACCTTTTTAACGAATTAATTTTTAACACAATATGGACAATCAGAAAGAAGACAGACTGCGTAAGTTCGACAAGCACTACCTTGAAATGGCTGCAATATGGGCAAAAAACTCTTACTGCAAGCGCCGTCAGGTTGGTGCTTTGCTCGTAAAGGACAAGATGATAATCTCTGACGGGTTCAACGGCACTCCTGCAGGATTCGAGAACCAGTGCGAGGACGAAAACGATGTCACAAAACCATACGTACTTCACGCAGAAGCCAATGCAATAACCAAAGTGGCAAAGTCGGGCAATAGTAGCGAAGGCGCTACCCTCTACATAACTACTTCGCCATGCATCGAATGTGCAAAACTTATAATACAGTCGGGAATAGAGCGCGTGGTTTATTCCGAGGAATACCGCAAGTCGGAGGGAATAGAATTGCTGAAACGTGCTAATATTAAAGTCGAAAACTTTAAGGACGATGAAATATAAGAATACAAAGGTCGCAATACTTGTGCCGATGCTGATTGCCTTGTCGGTTGTGGTCGGAATGTTTATCGCTCGGCTTGTATGGACAGATTCGCCATCATTTGTCAACTCGGAAAGCAAGATTGACGACGTGATGAAACTCATCGACATGTATTATGTCGATGAACTAAGTCCCGACAGCATCGAGGACGTGATGATTTCCGACTTTCTCCACAACCTCGACCCGCATTCGTCGTATATGACAGCAAAGGAAACCTTGGAAGTGGAATCGGAACTTACGGGAAACTTTGTCGGAATCGGAATACGATTCTATGTCTTACACGACACCGTATTGATTACCAACATAATCCCTGGTGGGGCATCGGAAAAGGCTGGACTTATGGCTGGCGACAAGATTATCAATGTTGATGACAAACCCATTTCGGGCATCGGCATAAGCAACGACAGTGTGCGCGGACGCATTCTCGGTGAAGAGGGTAAAAAGGTAAAAATTGGCATTCTGCGCGACGGCGTTGCAATGAATTTCGAAATCCGCCGTGCTCCTGTCGAGGTGGAAAGCGTCTATTATTCAAAAGTTGGCGACATCGGCTACATAAAGGTTACATCGTTCAACGGCAATACCGCCCAACAATTTGAAGACGCACTGAATATGCTGAAAATTATGAAGGTAAACTCTCTTGTCATCGACCTGCGCGACAACAGTGGCGGATTTATGCACGCAGCCCAGGAAATCCTCGACAACTTCTTTACCGACAAACAGTTACTTGTCTATACAGAAGGTGCAAACTCAAGACGCGAAGAAGTGTATTCGTCGGGACGCAACGGCAAGTTTGCCAACTATCCTCTGGCTGTGCTGGTTGACGAAAATTCGGCTTCGGCATCAGAAATTACAGCAGGCGTAATCCAGGACTACGACAAAGGAACTGTGATTGGCAATGTTACATTTGGCAAAGGTTTGGTACAGAGGATGTTCAACCTATCAGACGGTTCTTCGCTACGACTTACTGTATCGCGCTACTACCTGCCATCGGGAAGGTGCATACAGCGCAGTTACAAGGACGGTTATATTTCCTACCTTGAACAATATTATGCAAACTACGGCAGAAACAAGCAGACGGTCGATAGTTCCAAGGTTTTCTACACGCTCAACCAGAAACGCAAAGTCTATGAAGGCGACGGACTAATGCCCGACATTACCGTGGAACACGACACCAGCTACGTTTCAAATATGCTTCTCGCTATAAGTCGTAAAAATATCATCGCTGATTTCTGCGTAGAATACTGCGATGCCAACAGGAAGAAAATGGAACAGGTGGACTCGAAGAAAAAACTTGACTCCTTCCTCGAAAACGATGGAATGTTCAACAAGTTCCTTGCAAGGCTTAGCCACGACAGCATTCAATATTCACAAGCCGACCTCACTCAGTCGCGCAAATATCTCAACAAGATTCTCCGTTTCCAGATTGCCGGCTATGTCCTCGACTACAATATTGCAAATGCAATTCTCCTCGAAGACGACCCGTATATGGACAAGGCGATTGAAATTCTTGAAAAATAGTAGAATCGAGCCATGGCGCGATTCTACTATTTTTGAATTGTTAAATTTCTTATCTTTGCGCTATGAATTTTACAATCTTACATAAGGACGACAAGACCAACGCCCGTCGCGGTATTATTACAACCGACCATGGCGACATACAGACACCGATTTTTATGCCCGTAGGCACTTGTGGGACAGTAAAGGGTGTTCATACTTACGAGATTAAGAACGAAATCAATGCGCAAATAATACTCGGGAACACATATCACCTCTACCTTCGTCCCGGAATTGAAATCATAAACAAGGCTGGCGGTCTGCACAAGTTCAACGGCTGGGACAGGCCTATTCTTACCGACAGCGGTGGTTTTCAGGTGTTTTCGATGGCCGACTGCCGCAAACTTACAGCCGACGGAGCCATCTTCCGCAGCCATATCGATGGTTCAAAGCACATTTTTACACCCGAGCGCGTGGTTGACATACAGCGTAACATCGGAGCCGACATAATGATGGCTTTCGACGAATGCACGCCATATCCATGTGAATATAAATATGCCGCCAAGTCGCTGAAACTCACCAACTCATGGCTTTCTCGCGGATGGAAGCACTTCAACGAGACCGAAGGCTTGTACGGCTACCGTCAGGCATTTTTCCCGATAGTGCAAGGCTCTACATACGAGGATTTGCGCGTTGAATCGGCAAAATATGTTGCCGACATCGGCGCCGAAGGAAATGCGATTGGCGGTTTGTCGGTAGGCGAACCTACACAGCAGATGTACGATATGATTGAAATCGTAAACGAGCATCTTCCGCAGGACAAGCCCCGCTACCTTATGGGCGTTGGCACTCCAATAAACATTCTTGAAGGAATAGCACGCGGAATTGATATGTTCGACTGCGTAATGCCAACCCGCAATGCCCGCAACGGCATGCTTTTCACTATGGAAGGTACGATGAACATGCGCAACGAGAAATGGAAGGACGACTTCTCGCCTCTTGACGAAAACGGAACAACAATCGTTGATTCGTTCTACTCAAAGGCTTACCTGCGTCATCTGGTCATTGCTGGCGAAATGCTGGCCGCACAGATTGCAAGCATTCACAACCTCGGATTCTATCTACATTTGGTTGACTTGGCCCGTCAGCACATTGCCGACGGAACATTCTCTGAATGGAAAAACATGATGGTCGAAAAATTGGGAAGGAGACTATAGTTGAAAAAACTTGACTGGTATATTCTGCGGAAATTTATGGGCACGTTCTTCCTTGCCCTTTTCCTCATTGTATGCGTAGCCGTAGTGTTCGACATTTCCGAGAAAATTGATAATTTCATCTCCCGAGGAGCAACAGTTACCGACATCATATTCAAGTACTACCTGAATTTCATTCCAAACTTTGCGAACCTGTTCTGTGCATTGTTTGTGTTCATATCCGTAATTTTCTTCACATCCAAGATGGCGAGCAAGTCGGAGTTCATCGCCATGTTCGCAAGCGGAATAAGCCGATTCCGATTGTTGCGTCCATATTTCGTGGGCGGTTTGCTGATTACTGCATTTTCATTTATTCTAGGCAACTATGTAATTCCCGACTGCAACAAGGAAAGGCTGGCCTTCGAGGAAAAGTTTGTGACTAGAGGGCAAAGGATAAGTTCATTCAACATACATAGGCAGTTGGAACCAGGGGTATATTTTTACATTGAAAATTTTAACAGAGATCACGGTGTAGGTCTTCGTATGTCACTCGAAAAATTTGAAGGTGTCGAACTTAAATCGAAGATGACCGCCGATATGATACAATGGGATGAAGCAAAACAGACGTGGAAGGCCAAGGACTATTGCATAAGAACATTCTCCGACGGGATAGAAACGATAGAGACGGGGGCTCAGAAAGATACTTCAATACGTATTACTCCTGACGATTTCTTTAAGAAATTATCAGCAGTAGAAGCACTGAACGCCAAAGAACTGAGAGATTTTATTGCCGAGCAGAAGCTTTCTGGAACATCGGCTGTGGTTTCAAGCGAAATTGAATTGTATAACCGTATGGCAACGCCATTTTCAACTTTCATACTGACAATCATAGGTTTTTCGCTATCGGTGAAAAAACGCAGGGGCGGACTTGGGTTGAATATTGCATTGGGAATGTTGCTCAGCTTTTCATATATCTTATTTCAGAGGTTTTCCACAACCTTTGCGTTAAACGGTATGTTAAGTGCGATGTTGGCCGTGTGGGTGCCTAACTTCATCTTTGCAATAATAGCTGTTGTCGTTTATTTAACCGCTTCTAAATGAAAAGGTTGGTTGTTGTACTACTGTTGCTGTTATTGTGCTGCTATATGTCGGCGCAAAGGACACATGGTCTTGAGGCGAAGTTTTATGGTGGACGTATTGTTCCGCACCGTCTTGGAATGGATGCTCTTGCGCAACCATCTATGGCAGGAGAGATAAACTATTACTTTTCGACGCATACCGACAACTTCTACGATGTCAAGTACCGCTTTCCGAAACACGGATTCGGGATTAACTACAACTACATCTGGAATCACGATGTGCTTGGTTCCGCTTGTGCCGCATATTCGTTTATGGACTTTTCGCTTTACGAAAAGAACTGGTTTGGATTGGGTTTGCGTGTAAATGCCGGGCTTGCCTACCTGACACGGAAATACGACAGGGAGACAAATCCGCTGAACATTGCCGTAAGTACCAACCTTTGCTTTTATTTTAACCTTGGCTTCAATTTGGTATTCAAGTTGCCTTCCGATTTTGCACTTAGGCTTTCGCCAGGATTCCTGCATTATTCCAATGGTGCTGTTAAGAAGCCTAACCTTGGTCTCAACGACGTGTTTGTTTCGCTGTCATTATCCAAAGATATATGCACCAAGGAGTTTACGAGGGAGCGCAAAAACTATCAGGACGGACTGTCGCCTCACGAAGCGTGGATTATGGGCACTTGTGTCTCATCCGATGAATATTCGGTTGGTTATGAAGGTCGTGGCGGTGGTTTTATAAGCAGTACAATGGCTGCCGGATACAACTATCAGTATGGGAAAATAGGAAAGGTAGGCGCTTCTCTGGATATGTTCTACGAAGAGAACCTGATGTACTATTACAACGAGAGCGAAGGCGGGCTTGTTCGTCAATACGACAAGTTTGGTGATGTGGTTAGGCTTGGCTTGAGCGTAGGGCACCAGCTTGTTTACAGGCGGTTTGAACTTGTGACCTGCTTCGGAATGTATGTCTTCAACACGGTAAAGAAAGGCGACTTAATATATACCCGTATCGGTGGACGCTATTATTGTACGAATTTTATGTTCGTAAACCTTACACTCAAGGCTATAGGGTTCAAGGCACAGTTTATCGAATGTGGAATAGGATTTTCGTGCCGCAGATGGGGAAAGAAAGGTTAACGGGCGAAAAGGCTAGAAGGCTGAAAGACTCGCAGGCTAAAAGCCAATTTCAAACAACATCAAACCTATAAACGGCGTTAGCCATTAAAACGGCGCAGCCATAGAAACTAAGAAACAAATAGAAACGGCGAAGCCATTGAAACTTATCGTATCAGGTCTGACCACTCCGCATCAAACTCGGTATCGTCGGCAAATCCGCTTTTTTTCAGTTCACGATATGCCCATTCGTCGGCAAGGTTCCATTCGAGAAAGTCCTGGTTTTCGTACCTTTTCTTGAAATCCCTTATTTTCACCTTGAGGAGAATTTCGTACTTACTTGATGTTATGAAATAGTCCAGATGAGTATCGAACTTCATAGCTCGTTGCTGCTGCTGGTCGATGAGTTCAAGTTCCTCGTGTGTCTTGGTCAGGTATGGCAATGCCGGGTCGCCCAGTTGCGCCATAAACGAATATTCGATGAAAGCGCTGTCGCTATGTGCAAAGTTGTACTGGGCAATTACTACGCTCCAGTTTACAAGAGCCGAAAGCGAAATCACAACAAAAAATGCGTAGCTGTTGACCTTGAACAGGTAGTACATGCTCTTGTGCTTTGTCACCTTTATCATTATCGAAATCAGACCGACCAATACAAGCACAAGGAAGAAAAACACAGTAATTCGTCCAAATGCCAGTCCAAAGTATTTTACATACCAGAAGTTCCTTATTCCTACCGACAAGGTCATGAAGCAGTTCTGTGCAAGCCAAACCATTGTGAGAATTTTCAGCAGCTTGTTTTTGCTGTAGAAGTTGAGGTTTTCGCGGAACAGCAGCAGGGCAATCATCTGCGAGATGAGTATTGCGAACGAAAGAATCCAAGTGCCTTCGTGAACGAACTCTTTCAGGAACGAGCCGTCCCACGAGTAGAACCACACATAGCGTATGTCGCTTATGTTGAAGAACAAAAGCACTATGTTGAGCATTCCGAGCAGCATCACGCCGAAAAAGTTGCGGTTCTTGAGTGTCTGCGAAAGTCCGCGCAGGAATCTTCTTTTGCGCTTATGCACCAAGGTTTCATCAATCCCCGATTCGTAGGTCATGAGTTTTTCGGTCTTCTTGCGAAAGGCATAATTTGCAAATACAAGTCCGAGTAGGAAGAGCAAAATAAATTCGAAGTTGAGCGACTGGATTATATCGCTGACCATATCTCCGAACTTTGAGCTTCCGAGCGAATATAGAATTATAAATGCCAGAGTGATTACAAATGCCAGCACCGTGAGCCAGAAAATCTTGCTTTTCTTCATCTTTGGTTCGCCGTCCTCGTGTTTCCTGTGCATCTGCGGAACGAACGAGAGCGCAGCATTGCGGAACGATTCGAAGGTGGCATACATATAACTGCGGTATTCCTTGAACACTATTATGCTGTTGCAGGTGAAAAACATAAGTATGTTGACGAAAATAGTCCAGCCCGAATGCGAGTACAGCACTGCCAACGAGGTTGTCAGAAGCACTGCCAGAGCCGTGACCGTAAGTTTGTTGAACTTGAACGGACTGTTGAGTACCAGCATTATGGGGATTGTTATCCATTCGAGGATTACAAGGTTGAGACCTATGCTTTTTTCAAAGAACAACAAGGTGAATACCAATGCGGTAGCCACCGATGCGAAAATGTATGCAAGTCTTTTCATGTCGTTACTTTTTTGGTGCAAATATAACAAACATTGTGCCTTAATTATTGTGTTTGCAAAAGAAAAGCCGCAGCTATTGGCTGCGGCGGAAATGTTAGTTCAGTATGTATAAATGAGAGTCGTGAAAAATTACCTAACACCAATGATTACATTTCCATCTTCGTCAAGCATGTATTTCGTATATTCGTCTGGACCGGTAATTTGTGGTAAAAGTTTATCTTCGATATCCATTGCTTGGTAAATGGTGTCAAGAGTTGCAACATCATCTTCTACAATTGTCAGCCTTGGATTATGTAGTAAATTGGTATTGGCGATGCTTTTCATAATACCTGTGCTGTCTATTGCTATTTTATTGAAACCATAAAGGTTGTTTTGCTCCATATAAGAATTTATGTGAGCCATATTGTCTGCAGATACAATTATATAGAATGGTATTTTATTTAGTATTTCCTTGTATGCTATTAAAGTTTTAAGCACGACAGACTCGCAGCCTATGCACCCTTCGTTGCAATATAAGGTTAGAATTTTGTAGTTCGATGCGGTTATTTCCATGTTGGATTTTACAAAGTTTACCGATGCTAATGCCCCTTCAATTAGTTTGCGTTTATTTTCTTCGCATCTTATACGCCTTTGTTGTAAATCATTCTTGCATGAATCTATGTATTTTTCATAGTCACGGTTTGTCTTTACAAGTCTTATGTAATCAATCGCTAATGTCTTATCATCCTTTTTATAGCAGTCAAATATTTTTTTTTCATTAGCCACTAGCCATCTTTCATTGTTATATATTTCTCCAAGATAATTAAAGTTTTTGTCAAAAATAACTAAACTCCATATGTTGTCGTTGTAAAAATCTTTGCAGAAATATGCCATATTATAATATATATCGCCAGCTGGCAAGTATTTTATCGTCTGATAATATTCTGGAACATTGTATTCGTATTCAGCGGGATTTTCGAGTGGCATTATAGTGTCTATGAGTCGTGATTTTACACTGTGTTTAATAATTGTGTCTTCATCGAAGCGCCATTCAAATATGTCGGAGCAGAAACTGTTTCTGATTAGAGGCCATCCGTCGGAAGTGCTGGTAATATACGAAAAAACGTATGTTGGGTAATATTCACCCTCTTTTATTGATGCCCACTTGTGTTTTTTTGAAGCATTGCACTTTTTTTCGTCTAGATCCATTCTAATGGCAATAGGTCTAAGAGATTCTATGTACTCTTTGGTACCAACCAAACCTTCGTAGCTATATGATTCTGGGCAAACAATGTTGTTTTTACAATATGCAAAATTATTTCCTATGAATGGTAATAAGTCTTCTTTATTGTAATTGTTTTCTTGCAACTCAGACTCATCAATATCGTAACCATATATTTTCTTTACTACACCATTGTAATCTATCAGCCTTTGTGCTTGGGGAGAATTCAGCTCCGTCTCTTGGTCCATGGCTGAACAATGCACAATAATACTATCTTTGTTTATATAATGGAATCCCCATAATCTACCAATAGTATCAACAACTATTTCGTTTATCTTTTTCTCGGTTTTAAGATCATAAAACGAAAGTTTTCTTTTCTCCCACATCAACAAAACAATAACATCCCTTCCGTCGATTTGTACCATTTGTTGTCCGAGTATATGGCAATTACTATCATTTTCTTCCAATTTTATTTCTTGTGTTTTATAAACTTCGTAGTCGTAAACTGCGGGGATAGGTTTTCTGTTGCATGATGTAAGCATTAATATTGCTATTAAGGCACATATAATTTTTATAGTCGTTTCCATTTATTAAGTTTTTTATGTTATACCATTATTTATGTTTCACGCATCTTGCTTTTAGTGTGTATGTTTTTAAATTGGAAACTAAAGAACCATTGCTGAAAATTAAATTCCATGCAAGTCCATAGTTATCATTAGATGCTTTAAAATGTGATGTGTCTTGTGTGAGGCTCCAATACCAACCAGTTGTAATACTTTTTATGGATTCTCGGTTGTTATATATATCAAGTAATTCTTCATTTGTGGGTAATGCCCAACCATAACCTTTGTCTTCACATTTTTTCTTAGCTTCCGCCCATGTGAATATACCATATTCATCGGAGGCGGCCACAATAAGTCCTGATGGTAAAATGACCTCCTCTTTCTGTGCAAACGCCATAAATGGACATAAAAACAATATCAATACGAATAATTTGTGCATAGGTAAATTCTATAAATTAGACATATAGTGAATTGTAAAATAGCATTGGAATACTCCGATATAATATGAAATATTCCAATGCTTTTATCAATATTTATTTTTTACCAATGAACTTATCATGTTCTTTTTTTGTCATATTTACTATTATAGGTGTGCAATCACCTACTGCGGTATTGTTATCTTTCCAGCAGTTGCTTGCTTCTCCTTCGCATGCGAAATATTGAGGGATGCCCTGGTACACATACTTGTGCCAAGTGCCAGTAAAAGGTCTAGTACTGGATTTACTTCTAATGGTTACTTTAAAATATGTTTTATGTGGATTGTTTGGATATGTCTGATCTTCATATAAATTACCAATGTTTCCGTATTCATCACAAACATTCTCCTTTACTAACACATAATTACATGCTTTAATCTCTTCTGCAACATTTTCCTTTTCACACGATGTCAATATAAACATGCTAGCCATTAAAGCGGCTGCCATTAAAACTATTTTCTTCATTTTATAAATTCTATTTTAATTATTAATTGCATGGGATAATTTATTGCACACTGCAGCCTATCCCATAATCGACAGCAGTACCTTTATGTATTTTCTATATTCGAAAATACAAGACCCTCATATTTTGCCCTCATACATCTATATATAAATATAGCGAGGGCAAACCTATCCGCCATGCAGAGAATTCACAATTGGATTTGACCTATATGTTATATGCAAATTACTCATCTTGTGAAACAAATTTTACGATGCAAGTATAAATATATATTTTAATATAAGCAAAAAAAATCTTAAAAAAATTACGGAAATCATACGGCTCTTTCATTTGGACCATATTGTTATTTGTGATACAAATAATTAGCATCTGAATAAATCCGCTGGCTGAGCTTGTCGAAGTCAAGGTAACGAAAT
>CACWOG010000024.1 GCA_902762455.1 uncultured Bacteroidia bacterium
TCAGGGATTCGGACCGCGCTGCCCCACTCGGAACAGGTACAATGAAGGTTGGCGGAAACTATGCAGCAAGCTTCCGTGGTCTCGAAAAGGCTCACGAAGCAGGTTACGGCTCACCTATGTACTTGGATTGCCGCGAAAAGAAGTACATCGACGAAATCGGTGCAGCAAACTTCTTCGCAATCAAGGACAACACCTATATTACACCTAAGTCAACATCAATCCTTCCGTCAATCACCAACAAGAGCCTCGAAGAGGTTGCCAAGTACATTGGCTTGAAGGTTGAAAGACGTCCAGTTGACGTTGCCGAACTTCCTACTTTCGAGGAAGCAGGCGCTTGCGGAACAGCAGCAGTAATTTCTCCAATCGGCGAAATCGTTGACATTGACGAAAACAAGCACTACGTTTACTGCCCCGATGGCAAGCCAGGCAAGTGGTCAACCAAGATGTACGAAACTCTTGTAGGCATCCAGTACGGCGATATTCCAGACCCGTTCGGATGGATTACAATACTCGAAAACATCTAATTATTCTTCTGATTTTTATATGTTATAAAATATCAACAAAAAAGAATATCGGAAATTTATTATTCAAGATTGCATTCGGACGCGACAATATAGAAATTATCGGTATCAACGATCTTACTGATACCAAAACATTGGCACACCTGCTGAAGTACGACTCGACTCAGGGCAAGTTCGACAAGGAAGTTTCCTACAACGACAGCGCTATCATCGTAAACGGCAAGGAAATTAAGGTTAGTGCAGAAAGAAATCCTGCTAACATTCCATGGCCGGAAACTCCAGACGTAGTTATCGAATCGACTGGTCTTTTCACCAGCAAGGAAAGTCCTAAGGGCGGTTACCGCGACCACCTGAAGAACGGTGCAAAGAAGGTTATCCTTACCGTTCCAGCAAAGGACGACATCGATGCAATGGTTGTTCTCGGTGTTAACGAAGAAGTTATCACTAAGGACGTACAGTGCGTATCGAACGCTTCCTGCACAACCAACTGCCTCGCTCCTATCGCAAAGGTTCTCAACGACAACTTCGGCATCGAATACGGTCTTATGACTACAATCCACTCGTACACCAACGACCAGATTGTTCTCGACGGTCCACACAAAGACCTCAGAAGAGCTCGTTCGTGCGCTGTTTCTCAGATTCCTACCACTACTGGTGCTGCTAAGGCTGTTGGTAAGGTTCTCCCAGCTCTCAATGGCAAACTCGACGGTATGGCAGTTCGCGTACCAACCCCAACAGGATCATCAGTTGACCTCGTTTGCTTGTTGAAGAAGGACGTTACTATCGAAGAAGTTAACGCTGCAATAAAGAAGGCTGCAGAAGGTCCAATGAAGGGTATCATCGAATACTCAGAAGAACCTCTCGTATCAATCGACATCGTTCACAACTCACATTCGTCAATCTTCGACGCTCAGTCAACTATGCTCAAGGGCCGCTTGCTGAAGACCTTGACTTGGTACGACAACGAATGGGGTTATTCAAACCGCGTTGCTGAACTCATCGAAAAGCTGAAATTCTAAAGAATTTTCACATCATTAGATAAAGGGAGAGCGGAAGTTCTCCCTTTTATTTTTCTCACAAAACAATTGTATTCCACAAATATTGTTATTTTTGCCCCAAATAGGTATTATTATGTCACGAATATACGACTACAAGGCCATAATGAGCAACGGACAAGTGCTCGATTTTTCCCAATTCAGAGGCAAAGTATTGCTGATTGTCAACACAGCAAGCAAATGCGGTTTTACGCCACAATTCGCAGGTTTGGAAGAACTAAACCAGAAATACAAGGACAAAGGGCTTGTAGTCATCGGATTTCCGTGCAACCAGTTTGCTCATCAGGACCCAGGTACCGACAGCGAAATTTCAAGTTTCTGCCAGCTCAACTACGGAGTGACATTCCTGATGATGAAAAAAGTCGATGTCAACGGCGAGAACGCCCACCCTATCTTCAAATACCTTACTAGTGAAACAAGGGGATTCCTAGGCAAAAAGATAAAATGGAATTTCACCAAGTTCCTAATCTCACGTGACGGCACAAAAATCAAACGCTACCCTCCTACAAAAGCACCTCAGAAGATTGAAAAGGACATTGAGGAAATGATTTAGGGCAGAAAGATTGCATAAGACCAGTCTGAGGGAGCGAGGCTATATGAACCTTTGCATATTTCATAGATTTGGACAAGGCATGTACCCTTTTGCTATATTTTATACTCCACCACCTCGTATCTGTCTATATTCCTTATATTGCTGCTGAAGTTTGCACCTATGCAGAAAATCTTCTTGCCACTTGCAACAAATGGTTCGGCATAGTGCTTGTCGACACAAGATTTTACTCCACTACTTGCAATAAAATTCTATCATCTTCACGATTGCCCGCTGGCACACTGGACAGAACGCATCGCAACCGAAATGGTTCATAAGGCAATCCTGCATAGGACGGTAAAGGCCATTGCTCATATAGCCTGCTCCTTCGTAAACACCAACCTTGTCCTTGTATTCAGCCGTTGCTGGCGTTGGAATTGGTGTCCCCTGCAACACCATATCCTTCCACTTGGAGTCAAAATCGACCAAAGTAGTTACATTCGGGTCGGCTGGCTCCAACTTCAAATTGTAGAAATCGTTGTACTCCGAACCGCCTACATACTCGTCGCCAAGCCCTGCAAAGCCGTGTCCGAACTCGTGAACAATAATTTTACCAGCCATCTTGTTGGAATTCACACCAGTGCAATACCAGTTGAAGATTCCGCCACCGCCATATTTTGTGCTGTTTACAAGAATGTAAATCTGGTCGTAAGGTGCATTGGCGGCCACATCGCGCAAAGTCTTGTTGTCGGTGGTCATAAGGTAGCGTTCGCTGCCGAGCGACCAATACGAACAACTGACAATGGTATTCTTCCATATTCCCTTGCAAGGTTCGTCAACGCCCGACTCCTGCGAGGGCGCAAGAACTGCGTGAATATTAAAGTCATCCTTATGCGAAGTGTATGGCTCATACTTGAAAAATTCGTTCTTAAACTTCTCGCAGTCCTTCTTGAATTGTGACATTTGCGCAGCCGTATAGCCGTCGGGAACAATCACAATATCAACCTTGCGATTGGCATCGCCGCCCTTGAGAACCTCATACACAGGATATTTATGGCGGTTATCGTGCTTAATGAGGCAAACATCGTCAGGATTTATGTCGTAGCGGTACTTCTCGACATATTTTCCAGTCTCGAAAGCCTTTGTGCAGAACACAACCGTAACCGCAGCCTTAGGATACGGGAACACAACCGACTCCGAGAAACTTTTCTGCACAGTGCGAGCCTCGTCAACAGTCTGCCACTCACCGAAAAGCGTCGAATATGAACGGCTGTAAATCAACGTTCCCGAAGCATTGTCGAGAACCTTTACCAGATACTTGCCAAAGTTAGTATCGTCAATAAGGTTAACCAAAGAACCGCCCCAATATGGCTCGGCAATGACCTCATCAATATAATAGTAGTCGTTTTTGCTGTCGCCAGCGTGATAATAATCAACACGCATAGTCCTATTCTCGAAATACTTGTCGAACTGCGCAAAAACAGCCACAGAAACAAGCGAAAGCAAAATTGTCAGTAAATTTTTCATATCCTATTGATTTTTATATTCCTCAGTAAAAACAAAATGCACAGACTTTTCGTCCATATCAATCTCCACCACACGCATAAGCATCAGGTTTACAAGCACATCCTCGACCTTGCGCACAGGCATTCCAGTGAAATGCACGATAAATTCCTTGGTTACAAATCCGTTGATGCGTATCTCATCGACAATCAGTTTCATAACATCGTCGTAGTACAATTCCGACGGCACAAAGCTCTTCGTCTGCCGCCAGTAGCGGACAAGTTCGGGCGGAGCAAGCACATTCTTGTCGGCACAACGGACAAAAGCCACCATATCGCCACGCACATCGGGAGCATAATGCGGAAACTTGTCGCTTTTTTCGACCACCACCTCAAGCACGGTCTTACCCTCTACCCGATGGCTGATTGTCGTGTATTCCACTACAGGATAAGTATATAGCATTGCGGCAGTCTCAATCATATAGCATTCCTCCTCGGAACTTACGCCAGAAATCGAGCCATTGTCGCGCACCCCAATTAGCAGTGAACCGCCGTCGGTGTTGGCATACGCCGCAAGAGAACGGGCAATTTTGCCCGAATCGCTTATGCAATGCTTGAAGTCGAGATGCAAGCCCTCGCCTTCGGCAATACGTTCAAGCAGTTCGTTACTTTGTGAATCCATAAAAAAAATTAGCACTGCAAAAATAACACTAAAATTTATTACTAACCGCAATAAAAGGAACCGTCATTCCGCAAGACAGAACGAATAGGCGCAGGTACGAGCCTTGTGAGTTCGTTTATGCGGAATCTCCTTGAATAATAATACTATAGGAGATTGCTCGCAGGCTTCGCGAGGTTGCAAGCAACGTTACGGATAGCAGTCTTCACGACGCTCTCCGTTCCGTATCGCGTGTTACGACTAGCTTCCGTACCTTTAGCTCACGCAGCGAAGCAAGTAAATGACGTGCTTTTTTTTATTTTTAGCGATTATTCTATTAATTTTTTCAATGACCTTTAATCAGCCACAATAAGAGCATTAACGCCCCCAACACCACAAGTACAATAATGTAATGCTTCCACTGTGCCGACTTCAGTTTTTCCTCATACTCTTCTGAACCTATTTCCTCTTCGGAGAATTGGCTTCTCACCTTTTCCTCAGTCGCTTCATCGATAACATCACCCAAAATATGCCGCTGACCCATTAAATGATGACTAGTGAAAAAACTCCTTGTGTATTCGTTCTCCATTTTATCCACGAGTTTCTCCACCTCTTCCCTGCGAGCCTCGTACTTTGCCGACCATTCATCATACGAATACTCCTTCAAGCCGTTCTTAGTGCAAATGTCGGTCTCATCGCTGTTCCAGCAAAGTTTCCCCTTGCCCTCGTAAACCTTAAGAATCTGCTTGTTGGCAATATCGGCAACAACAATTAGCGGAGTCCATTTTGCGTAATCCTCGGGAAGCAACCCAACTTCGTATTCAAAAAATCCTGAACACGCCGAAAGCAAAAGTTTATCGCCATCGGCATTCCACAGATAGTCGTGAAGTCCCATCAAGAAATAGAACGGCAAAACAAAATGCTCGGAATAGTCCTTGTTGAGATACACATGAATGTTCCTGTACATTTCGTGACCAGCGGATTCTTCGCCGATAGACTCTTCAAAACCAATATTGTACCAAGTCGATTCGTTTGACATAAATGAATGTTTATGGGTTTCTAGGTTTCAGGGTTTCTGAGTTTGAATGTTTTACGTTTATATGTCTGGACTGGCGGTGTAGCAACGCGCCACGGTGCGTTGCTACTTCGCCAGCCAGTTTGCTGGATTCAAGGTTGCACTGCCTTTCCAGATTTCGAGATGGAGCACGGTTTTGTTTTCGGCATCGTCGGTATAAATCTTGCCGATTGCCTGCTTTGCCTTCACCTTGTCGCCTACCGAGACATAAACCTTGTCGATGTGAGTATAGACGCTCAAATATTCGCCATGCCTGATAATCACGGCATTCTGCGTTCCTGGAATTGAAAATACCTTGCGAACCTCGCCATCGAACACCGCACGCGCGTCGGAACCTGTAGTCGTAGAAATGTCGATACCCTTGTTGTCAATTTCAACACCCGAAATCACCGGATGCGGCTGCTTTCCGAACCTCGACACGATAACGCCTCGCTGTACAGGCCACGGCAACTTGCCTACATTGCTTCCAAAATTGTCGCTGACAATCTTTTCCTCGGGCGTAAGTTCGTACTTCCCTGTATTTGCCTTGCCCTTCGATGCCGACGACTTCTTGACCTCCTCGGCAATCAACTTTTCAATAGCAGCCTGCAACTGCTGTTTCTGCTTGTTCTTCTCGGCGAGCTGCTTCTTCAGGTCGGCTTCCTTGCCCTTCAGTTTGGCAAGCGTATTTTCCTGCTGCCTACGTGCATTCTCAAGATTCTTTGCTTCAACTTTTTCCTCATCGAGAAGTTTCTGGTGCTCATCCTTTTGCGCCACAAGTTTTTCCTTCTGCCTTTCAAGGAAGGCTTTAATCGCGTTTATAGCAACAAGTTGCCGTTTGCGATAGTCGGCCATCTGCTGCATATATTTCAAACGCAGGTACGACTGGTTGAAATCCTTTGACGACAGCAGAAACATAATTTCGTTGTTCTTATTCCTGTTTTTCCAAGCTATCTGCAACATCCTCGCATACGACAACTTCAGGTTTTCCAAATCCTCGGTCATCATTGCTATAATCGACTCGGTCTCCTTGATACGTTCCGACACAAACGCTATTTCGTTGTTAATGTCGGAGATAAGTTCCTTTCGTGATGAAATCTGGCTTCCAAGCAGGGCAAGGTTGTTTTCCGACTCCTTCTGGTTCTTGCGCGTCTCCTCGATAAGCTTGTTGGTATAGTTGATTTCATTTATGGTCTTCTTCTTTTTCTTTTCGAGGTCGGCTTTTGTCTGTGCCACCGCACACAACGGCAGCATAAAAGCAACGAAAAGGAACAATATTCTAGCGATTATCTTCATTAAGGTTTATTTTAGTGTATTTAGCCGGTATCTTAAACGGAAATGTCAGTTCATCGTCAATTGCAAAGTCGCTTATTGAAAATTTCATTATCGCTTCCACATTGCCGTACTCAACATATATGTTCATTGTCTGCGGGAACAACTGGTCGCCAAAACGCGTAAACTTGTCATATTCCACAAATGCATTTCGTCCGTCCTCCAAGTCTTCAAGGTACAAATTCTTAACCTTGAATGTTCCCGGCACAACTTTCATTGTCTGGATTACAGAACCACGCCGTTCCGCATAATTGCCGTTGGGACGCTTCTGCTTTTTTGGTGCGACCGTAGAAACGCAATAATACACAGAATCGATGCAAGAATTGTAGTCGTCAGTTTTTTCTGAATCTTTGTCGTCCTGATAGCGGAAAAATTCGTTGAGCAAAATAGACTGCAGGTCGTTGTACGAAAGGTCAACCTTTGCAAAGTTCTCGAGTGCAGAAATATCCTCGGCATAATACTCGTTCTTAAGGCGGTTTATCACCTTTACCGAATCGTTAGACACGAGCACGCGGAAACCTTCGATATTGAAAGACCGCAGGCTAACCCAGATCAAACTGTCGCGGCATACGCGCAAATTACCGCTGAACGAATCGGGAGAACCGCCATTCACCGAATACTCGCACGAAAACTTGTACGACGCCTTTGCATACGTCGGAGTTTTTGCCATAACATTCTCCACAATCTTGGCAGAACGCATATTCTCTTTCTTTTCGTATGCGCCAACATTTGCTGTCCGGCACGCCCACAGGCAGACCGACAGCACCAACACCAATATCAAATTCCTTCTTGCCAATTTATTTTAACGATTTCTTTCTAACTTTTTCTTCTATTTCACTGTTCTCGGGGTCAAGTTCCAAAGCCTTCTCCCAGTCCATCACAGCCTCGTCCTTCCTGCCAAGACTAAACTTTATGTCGCCACGATGGTCGTAGTAAACAGCATTGGTAGCATCCTTTGCAATGGCATCATCCATAAACTTCAGAGCCTCGTCCAACTTGCCGTTCTTGTAAAGCACCCACGCGTGAGTGTCTATAAAAGTGGGACTTGACGGGTTTATTTCAACGAGATGCGTACTCATTTCCAATGCCTTGTCGAGTTTTTCGCCACGCACGGCAAGGTTATAGCTGTAATTGTTCAGCACCGACTCGAAATCGGCATCCTTGAACAGAATGTACTCATAGACCGAATCGGCCTTGTGGAAGTTCTTGAGAGCATTGTAGGCATCGCCCTGCATACTCAGCAAGTCAATCATAACCTGCTGGTTGTCAAGCGAAAGCATCGAAGCATAATCAACAGCCTCGACAACTTCACGAAACTCCTTTTTCAGATATGCAGCCACCACATAATACTGGTAAACCGTAAGCATATTGGGGAAAAGTTCGGAGGCTTCCTTGCTGTGCGCATAAAGGTTGTCAAAATCCTGCAGATGATAGTCGATGTTCATAAGATGCTCCCAGATTTCGTACGACGACTTGTCCTCGGCAACAATGTCGATAAGGTTCTGCTGCACCGACTTGTAGTCGTTGTTCATCATTGCAATGTCGGCCTTGAGCGCACTGAGTGCAACATCGCTCGGATATTGCTTCTCAACAATCGATACCAGCCTCTTTATCTGTACCTTTATATAATCGTCGTTTCTTGCAATTGGAAGCAACTGATTGAGAATCTGCATTTTGAGTTCGTAGGTAAGGCTCTCGTCATCACAGGAGAACGCCTTTTCCAGCATTGCAAAATAGTTGTAATACTGCGCATCAACAGCCCTATGGTATTCTGCAAGCGACAGATACACAAGACCTTCGTCAATGTTCATCTTTTCAAGTTCGGAGAATTCCGCTTTAGCCAGGTCAAGTTTCTTGTTCTGGAAATACGCCTCGGCAAGCATAGCCTTGTAGCGAAGGTTTGTAGGATAGGCATCGCGCAATTTCTTCATCTCCTCGAACGACTTGTTCATGTTGCCCATCTGCTCGTACATCATTTCCTTCTGGACAGAGACAATATCGGTAATTCCAAACTTCTTTTCGGCTTCATCGAGAACTTTTATGGCATCCTTGGGCTTGTTCAATTTCTGGTAAACCTTCGCCAGTTCGTAGTAGTTTTCGATGTCGTTCGGATTCGATGCTATGAGTTTGCGGTAAAGAGGAATGGTCTTTTCTGGCTGATTGCTGTACTCGTAGGTGTAAATCAGCATGTCGATGTAGGCAATGTTATTGGTCTTGTCGTACTGCACGGCTTTTTCGGCGTAGGTTTGTGCAGCCTGATAGTCGCCGGTAGCGAAAAGGATTGTTGCAATCTCGTAGTAAGCCGACGGCTGTGTGTTGTCGATTGTCAATGCACGAGTGTAATTTTTGATGGCATTGTCGTAGTCGCCAAGGTTCTTGTTCTTGTTGCCTTCGAGGAAATAGAAGCTGAAATTGAAGTCGAAACCCTTTTCCGTGGCAGGCTTCTTGTCCGATTTCTGTGCTTTTTTCTGCGAATAGCCAGCCGAGAGCGACAACAGCAGCACCATTAAAAGCAATATCTTGCGGAAAGTCATCATCCTACTTGAGTTCTAATGTGTTGTAGTCGCCAATGCTAAGGTCGTACTGCTTACCCGAAAGTTTTGTATGGCTGCCAATCATCGAGTCGTGGATGTTCATATTTTCGATTGCTGTGGCTTCCTGAATTACCGAATTGCAGATTACACTTCCGCAAATGCTTGTGCCTTTTCCTACCGAAACATACGGACCTACAACAGAATTCTTGATTTTCACATCGTCCTCGATATGGCAAGGCGGAATGATGGTCGAGTTTTCCACTTCTGCCGACTTTGCCAGCAGTTCCGACTTCTTGTCGCGGGCAAGTACGCGCTGGTGGGTTGCCACGGTGATGTTCTTGTTTCCGCAGTCGAGCCATTCCTCAACTTGTGCAGGCACGAACTTCAAGCCTTTGGCACGCATGTTTTCCAATGCGGTTGTAAGCTGGAACTCACCGCTCTTGCGGATATTGTTGTCGATAAGGTACTGCAGTTCGCCGCGTAGGGTTTCGCCCGACTTGAAATAATAAATGCCGATGATGGCGAGGTCGGAAACGAAAGTCTTAGGCTTTTCCTCGAAGCCGGAAATTACTCCGTTTGCATCGGTTGTTACTACGCCGTAAGCCTCGGGATGTTCAACTTTCTGCACCCAGATAATGCTGTCGGCATCGGCGGAAATCTTGAAGTCGGCGAAGAACAAAGTATCGGCAAAAGCCACCACCACCTTGTCGTTTAGCGACGGAGCGGCGCACCATATTGCGTGGGCAGTGCCGAGGGCTTCCTTCTGGTAGTAAATCTTCGGTTCGGCGCCGACACCGCGTGCGATATTGCAAAGTTCTTTCTCTACCTTCTCGCCGAAATTACCGATTACGAAAGCAATTTCGTCAATCGGTTCCTCGCAAATCTGCGCGATTCCTTCAACCAGACGCTGTACTATAGTCTTGCCAGCCAGCGTGATAAGTGGCTTCGGTACGGTTAGGGTGTGCGGACGCATCCGCGTACCCATACCTGCCATTGGTATTATTATCTTCATAGTATTCCTATTTTACAAATAATTGGCAAAGGTAACACTTATATATTATAAGTGTGTTAAGGAGTTCTTATTTTTTACCAACAATGAAGTGTTGTCAAAAAAAATGCGAACGAACGAATCGGCATAAAAGCCGACAGCCAGTCTATCTATTTTTGCAGAAAAATCGTTTTAGCCAGCGAGATTTTAAAAATTTTATCTAAATCCGCTGCGTAACGCCACTTTTTTACAAATCAGTATGCATCTGCAAACAAATCATCAAGTAGGATTTCGTTGGTAACTATGGCAGAATGTGCGTTATGTGTTATGCCATTGGCCGTTATCATTGTAAGTTGTATCGACTTGTCTTTGTCGGTCTCCGTAGTAAACGCATCAATCTTATGTTCCAATTCCTTTTCGTACTTTGAGGTTATTGCAAACTTGTCCTTGGTGTATTTTATTTCGCAAAGATTTATGGTGTCGTCTTTCCTTTCTATAACTAAATCTATTTGCGCTCCAGGCTTGGTAGTTTTGCTACTCCACTGATACACATTTGTCAATACACCCGAGATTCCCAGTTTTTGTTTTATCTGTGCCACATGGTTCATGCAAAGTTCCTCGAAAGCAAGTCCTTTCCATGTATTGTATTTGGGCGTGTTGATGTTGTGCATCCAGAAATGTTCGTCACCGAAATCATTTTTGACAACTATTTTGTTGTAAAACAACGAAAAGAAATCAGTTAGCCGGTATGATGCCTTGTAGTTTGTCTTACTATCGAGCAGATTTTGTTGAGTTACAAAGTCAGACTGTATAAGGTCTTTCATTATTTTCGTAAGTGTACCGCCATCCTTTATGCCAGTTGCCTTTACAATTTCTTCCTTGGTAAGCCCCATATCCTTCTGTGCTAAGGCATTAACAACCTTATAGTAGCTTTCTGAATTAGCAAACAACGACCTATATAAATGGTCATACTCGTTGTGGAGTTTTCCTGCTTTGTCAAATATCAGAGAATCAATATTTTGCACCACACTCAAGTCCCGTTCCATCAGACTCATATAATATGGCACTCCGCCAAAAGTCATATATGCCTCGGCAATCTGTTTCCTTGTCAGATTGAATCCGTTAGCCTTGAAAAACTCCTCGCATTCGAGAAGAGAGAACGCCGACAATTTTATGCTTCCGCTCAAGCGGTTGTGAAGTCCGCCCGGATTGTCGAGAATATTGTTTACCATCCACGATGCCGACGAACCGCAGATTATCAGGAGGATGTCGCCCCTTGATGATGCCCAGTCGTTCCAAAAATGCTCGAAAGCAGGCAAAAAACGAGAACGCGGAGTGTCCATCCACGGCAATTCATCAAAAAAGACAACTTTTTTACCCTTATTGCTGGATTTTTCAAGCATTTCTCGTAACTGATAAAAAGCTTCTATCCAACTTTTAGGCCTGTTGAACGAATCTGCCCCAAACCTTTTCATTGTAATATGGAAGTTCATCAGCTGGTCGTAGGTTGTAACCTCCTTGGTTTTAGGGATGGCTGTTATTGCAAAATCGAACACATCCTTAAAGAATTCTTTGACAAGGAATGTCTTGCCAATACGCCTCCGTCCGTACAACATTACCAATTCCGACTTTTTTGATTCGTAATATTTACGCAACTCGTTCTGTTCCTTGATTCTACCGATAAGTTTTGCCATGATTCCTAAATTTTTGACACTGCAAATATACAAATACTTTTGTAAAAAAATAGTTTTAGCCAGCGAGATTTTAAAAATTTTATCCAAATCCGCTGCGTAACGGCATTTTTTTACAAATAATGTGGTGTTGTCAATCTGTATAATCGTGCCACGATACGATTCTACAATCAACACCACATCAAATTATTTTTTTTCGGTAATTTTATTTTGGTAATTAAATTTCAATAATTATCTTTGCACAAAAATTACAAGGCTATGACTAAGAATATCAATCCGTTTGTTGTAACTGGCAAAATTCCGCCTCAATACTTTTGTGACAGAATAGAAGAATCCAAGCAGTTGGAAAAGGCATTGTGTAACCAGATGAATGTCGTGCTAACTTCGTCGCGACGAATGGGGAAGACATCGCTAGTCGATTTTGTTTTCGACAAGCCAGAAATCCGCGACAACTACATAACCATTTCCATAGATATTCTTCACACAACGACTTTCCGCGAATTTATACTCGCTTTCGGAACAGCCGTATTCGACTGTGTAGCAGCAAGAAGCGAAAAATGGAGCAAACAATTCGTAACATTCCTTAAGTCGCTAAGCGCAAGTTTCGGCTACGACGCTGCTAGCAATTTACCCACATTCGACATTAAGATTGGCGATGTGCAGCAACCCGAATACACGCTACAGGAAATCTTCAAGTATCTTGAATCGATTGACAAGCGTTGCCTTATTGTAATTGATGAGTTTCAACAGATTACATACTATCCAGAAAAAAATGTCGAGGCACTTATGCGTACGCACATACAAAAACTGTCGAACTCCAATTTTGTATTTTCGGGTAGCCAGCGCAGACTGATGGAAGAGATGTTCTTTTCATCGAAACGACCTTTCTACCAAAGTGCGAAATCCATAAGGCTAGAGCCGATAGATAAAGACATATACATGGACTTTGCCGTCAAAAATTTTAAAGAGTCTGGAAAAGCAATCGAAAAGGAAGCATTCGCACACATATATGACACATTCCAAGGTGTTACATTGTACATACAGCGAATACTGAAAGATGCTTTTGCGGAAACATCTAAAGGCGAGACCTGCGATGTCGAAACTGCCAAACGACTGATAGAGGAATATATAGACGAAAATGATTCCAGACTTCGCGAGCAACTGTCATTCATAACCGAAACGCAAAAGGAACTTCTGTACGCCGTTCACGAAGCACGTCAGGCAAGCGGCATAACCTCGATGGAATTCACAAAAAAATACAGGTTGCGTTCGCCCAGTTCGTCACAATCTGCCGCACTCAAACTACTAGAATACGGCATGATTACTCGAAAGGAAAAGTTTTATTCAATTTCCGACCCGCTTTTGAGCCTTTGGCTCGACAGAAGAAAGGTATGATGCGAAGTTGTTTGAGGTGGTTTAATGTGGTTTGAAGTTGTTTGAGGTGGTTTGAACCATTCAAACGGGCATAGCCCATCAAACCATCAAACGCCGCAGGCATTCAAACCCAGAAACGGGCGTAGCCCACTCAAACGGCTTTAGCCATTCAAACGGCGCAGCCATTCAAACCTAGAAACGGGCGAAGCCCACTCAAACGGCGAAGCGAGAAACGGCGTCAGCCACAGAACGGCGCAGCCCTCAACGAAGTTAAACGGCGTAGCGAGAAACATAGAAACTTTAAAACATAAAATATCATGAAATACTTTTTGAAATGTTGGAAGCACTTTTACGATTTTAAGGGAATTGCAGATAAAAAGGAAATAGATAGTTTCAACTTCTACAACACCACAATAATTATTGTCTGCATTGTTGTTGACATATTCTGTCATATTCCTAACATTTACAATTTGCCTAACATTTATTTCGGCACATTGACAATTTCATATTTCATTCTTTCATTTTTGCCATCGATAGCAGTAGAAACAAGGCACTACAATTATTCAAAAAAATCTTTTAGGCTAATTTGGATTGCCATTCTTGAACTGATATTCATTGGTATGATTGTATATGGGATTATATGCAGGATATGATTCAAAACAACCAAACCACAAATCTACACCATTTTGACATAAATTAAAAATATTTTTACTGCATAATGATGTAATATCAAATTGATATTTTATCTTTGCAAAAAATATTGATTATGGCACAGGTATCGATGACAGTCCGCATGGACTCAAACTTAAAGGCAACATTTGATGAGTTGTGCTCCCAGTTTGGTATGAGCGCAAACACGGCCATGAATGTTTTCGCAAAGGCAGTAGTTTTGTACAGAAAGATTCCGTTCGAGATAAAAGCCCCGGAAAAAGACGAATCAATGGGCGCTCTGGAAGCATTCCGAGAAATACGAAATATGGCAGAAAACGGACAGTTGCCCGATCTCTCGCTTGAAGACATTAACGAGGAAATCAAATTGGCAAGGAAAGAAAGAAAACAAAAATTATGATTTACGCAGTAATTGACACCAATGTGCTTGTTTCTGCACTATTGTCTCGTAATCCATATTCTGCTACGGTTTTGGTTGTCAATGCAATTTCCAAAACAGGAATTTGTCCGTTATACAATTATGAGATTATTACAGAATACAAGGATGTACTGAGTCGGGCGAAATTTAATTTTCCTGCTCAGGCAGTAGAGAGCATCATAAATAAAATTTTAGAGATAGGCACAAATGCAAACCGCGTACATAGTCCAGAGATTTTCCAAGATGCAGACGATGTTGTATTCTACGAAGTTGCTCTTTCAAAGGAAGATGCTTTTTTGGTAACAGGAAACACAAAACATTTTCCTAAAAATCCCATCGTTGTTACTCCCGCCGAAATGCTGGAAATACTGAAACAACATTAAACCCAGAACAGCGAAACGACTAAAAAGGGCTGACAGGCTAACGGACGAAAAGGCAAGAAGGCGGACAGGCTGACAGCCAATTTTCAAACAACTTGAAACAACCTCAAACAACCTTTAGCTCGCGCTAGCAATTTTAAACAACATTAAACTTAGAAACGGCGTTAGCCATAGAAACCAAGAAACGGGCGAAGCCCATAGAAACGGCGAAGCCACCCTTCGACAGGCTCAGGGGACGGAGAAACCCAGAAACGGGCGTAGCCCATCAAACGCCGCAGGCATTCAAACCTAGAAACGGGCGAAGCCCATTCAAACGCCGCAGGCATTGAAACGGCGTCAGCCCACACAAACTTCACAAATCCTTTTGTCATTCCCAAAAATTGTTGTAATTTTGCACCCGATTTTGTTTAACTGTGCGATGGGGTCACGAGTGCGTGACTGAGTAGTACATAAATAATTTATAAAAGTAATGAAACATTTTGAAGTAAAGGGTACAGTTCGTACCGAATTCGGCAAGAAGGCCGCAAAGCAAATCAAGAGAAGCAACAACATTCCATGTGTAGTTTATGGTATCGACCAGACAACTCACTTCACAGTTGCAAGTGCTGATGTCCGCAACCTTATCTTCACTCCTGACGTAATGTTCGCAGACCTCAACATCGACGGTAAGGTAAGACCGACCTTGCTGAAGGAAATCCAGTTCGACCCGATTTCAGACCAGGTTATCCACATCGACTTCTACGAAGTTGACCCGTCAAAGCCTGTAAAGGTTCGCATCCCTCTGAAGCTCGTTGGTAACTCTGCTGGTGTAAAGGCCGGTGGTAAGTTGAAACACAGCCTCAAGAAAATCGCTATCAAGGGTATGATGGAAGATATTCCTAACGTTTACGAAGTAAACATCGAAGACTTGAAACTCGGCGAAACTATCAGAATTAAGGACTTGAAGTCGGACAAGCTCCAGTTCACCGAAAACGGCAGCACACTCATAGCATCTGTTATGATTGCTCGCGGTGCATCTAGCGACGAAGGTTCTGAAGAAGGTGGCGAAGCTGCTGCTGAAACTCCAGCTGCTGAATAATAAGCCACAAATTTCAATATCTGAATTGTGAAGTATCTCATCGTCGGGTTAGGAAATCCCGGAGCAGAATACAAGAATACAAGGCACAATATTGGATATACGGTGCTCGACGCTTTCGCAGAAGGCGCGGGCATCGCTTTTTTTGACAAGCGCTACGCTTATCGCGCAGAAACGAGCATAAAAGGACGCACTCTAATCCTCATAAAGCCCACAACCTATATGAACCTCAGCGGAAACGCCGTCAGGTACTACATGAATCAGGAAAAAATTCCTGTCGAAAATGTTTTTGTAATTGTCGATGACCTTGCACTGCCGTTCGGCACCATCCGAATTAAGCCCAAGGGAAGCAGTGGCGGTCACAACGGATTGCAGAACATACAGGACACAATCGGCACAAGCGAGTACGCACGACTGAGATTCGGCATCGGAAACGAATTCTCACGCGGCGGACAAATCGACTTTGTGCTCGGCGAGTGGACAAAAGAGGAGAGCGAAAAACTGAAAGAGCGCGTCGAAGTGGCTGTAAATGCCATAAAGGACTTCCCCCTTATCGGCATCGAACGCACTATGAACACATACAACAACAAGTAATTTATGCCGACACCGAAACCACAGAAGCAAAACTATCGCAACTTTTTCTCACGTATGGCGGGAAAACTTGCCAATTCCACAAAGCCAAGGTGGTTTGTTCGCGGTGTCATGAAAATCTGGAGAAAGAAATACAAGATTGACTTGTCGGAATATGTAGTCCCGCCAAACGGATACAAGACATTCAACTCGTTCTTCACGCGCAACCTGAAACCAGGAACTCGCCCGATAAACGACGGCTTGGTATCTCCAGTTGACGGATTTATCTTCGACTTCGGCAAGATTACGGGCGACAACAAGATTTACGTCAAGTTCAAGCACTACTACGTTGACGACCTCATCTGCGACGAGTACGAAAACATGTCGTCATACGCAGTGCTTTACCTCTCCCCCGCCAACTACCACCGCGTTCACGCTGCATTCGACATGGAAATCACCGACATAAGCTATCTGCCAGGCACATTGCGTCCCGTAAAGCCCAAAGTAGTTTACAAGAAAGACCGAGTTTATTGCCGCAACGAACGCATTGTAATTCACGGCAAGTCGGAATACGGCAAATTCTACATGATTCTAGTCGGAGCATTGTTCGTCGGCAAGACAAAACTGTCGTTCGACAGCGGCTTACAGACCAACATAAAAAAAGGTGTTGCATCGAAACGAATCTACGATACACCTATATATATAAATAAGGGAGAGGAAGTCGGTTATTTCGAAATGGGTTCGAGCGTAATATTATTCATGGACGACGAAAGGCTAGCAAACATAAAGCTGCCGCTCAACTCACCAATCAGGGTAGGAAACAATCTGGCTTAGAAGGCTGGAAGGCGAAAAGGCTGAAGACCAGTCTGTCCGTCTGCAAGCCTGTTAGACTGCGAGACAACAAGGCTATTAGCCTGTTAGCATGCAAGACTGTTAGACCGCTAGCCCCCCCTCTAAACACTCCAATGTTAATAAGTATTCCCATTTGAATCTTTCCACGAAATAGTTATTGCTACTTTTGCAAAGATTTTAATTAAAATTTTATACACTATGAAGAAATTTTCAATTTTGTTAGTGGCACTTGTGTTTACAGTAAATGCATTTGCTCAGGAAAATGACAAAAACGGAGAGGTCAACATGATGTCGAAGCGTGGCGAATACATTTTGCCAGTTGAAGGAGACTTCGCACTCGGTATCAATGCACTCCCGATGGTCAACTATTTTGGAAACTTGTTCAATGGCACCGCTGGCAACAGCACAAGCTTCAGAACATTTACCCACACACTTGTACGTACAACTCCAGTTCTCTTCGGCAAGTACTATCTTACCGCTATCCGCGCAGGTTTGCTCATCGGCGTTTACAACGAAACCAATCGTGAAAATGTCATGATGAACCAGCAGATTCCAGACCCAAAGGTTACTGTTACCGACGTTATGAAGAGTACCGAAACCGACCTCGGCATTGGTGCCGACTACCTCATGTACAGAGGCAAAGGCCGTGTTCAGGGATTCTATGGTGGCGGAATTTCAGTTAACTACACCAAAACCAAAGCTACCTACAACTACGGAAACCTTATCACAACCGAGTTCTCTGCTCCTTACTGGTATGACTTCGCAGCAGGAACAACCACTTCGGGTGGAGCTCGCATTCTTTCGCAGAGCGGCGACCGTTCTATCGGTGTAGTCCTCAGCGGTGTTGTCGGTGTTGAATACTTCATTGCACCTAAGATTTCGATAGGTGGTGAATTCAGACTCGGTCTCTACACTGGATACGACTTTAAAGGTTACAGAACTGTAGAACGTTGGACCGGCACTGAAAGAGAAGTTGAAACATTGCCAAAGGACGCAAATGACGGAAGCATTGCATTCAGAAACGCTTCATCAGGCTCATTGTTTATGATGTTCCATTTTTAATCAGAAAAAATAAAGTTTAACAATAAAAAAATTAAAATTATGAAGAAAATATTTTCAATTATCGCAATCGCTCTTATTGGAGCATTCGTTTTGTCATCATGTGAAAAAAAATATGAAACAGAACCTTTGAAGACTGTAAATGTATCGGGTAAAGTAGAAGCAAGGCTTGATTTGACGGCTGTTGACGAATATGGATTTCCAGTATATCAGAACGCTCCTTCTGGAACGAGAATAATATTCAAGACAGATGCATCAAATCTTTGCCAGACAGTTGATGGTAGTTACGAATACAGCACTCTTCAATACGAAACTACTGTTGACAACAATGGTAAGTACTCAATAGATTTGCCTGCTGTTAATTTTAAGTCTGTTACATATACGATTATTCCTGTAGAATTTAAGGCAAACCAAAGGCAGAATGCTGCGGGTGCAGTAATTGAATACAATTATTCTGCTGCTGACTATTCTGTAACTGTTCGCGAAGGCGAAGTTAAATATGGTGTTGACATTATGTACAATTAATGGATAACATCCATCACAAAAAAAGCCGCATTTGTGCGGCTTTTTTTGTTCCCATAATTAGGAGGGTTATTTCTTCAGCAAATCGACGCTGCGTTCAACGAACTTGCTTAACGATTCGCCCTTGAGCAGATTGTTGGCAAGCAAGGCAAGGTCGAACAACTGGCTGACAATCTTCTGGCTCTTGCCGTATTCCTTGTACAAGTCCCTGCGCTTGTCGTCGTTCTCGTTAATCTGCTTGCGCAAGTCATCGAGACGATTCTTTTCCTCAACTGGCTTTTCGTCCTCTGTCTTGTACTGCTTCATCTTTTCGTCAAGAGCGTCCTTCTCGGCTTTCAGCTTGTCGGCTTCGGCGTTGATTTCACTGCGCCTGTCGGCGGTTGCTTTTTCCAAATCCTTGCTGATGTTTACGATAAGCGGATGGTTGGTGTTGACGATTACCTTGTAGTCGTCGGGCATGTCGCGGTAGAAGTTTGTTCCGCCACTGAAAGCCGACATATCCTTCATACGACGCATAAATTCTTCGCGGACAATTACGACTGGCATATCTTCGGGCGACATGCTGTCGCTTACGACGTAGAAACGCTTGTCTTCGGGAGTTACGCCCTGGAATGCCCATTTGATGTCGTCCTGCTCGTTTGCGCCAAGAACCGACTCAATCTTTTCTTCCTTGCGGATAAGGTTGTCGATAATGTCTGAATCGACACGGACAAAATGGCACTCTCCGAACTTCTGTTCAAGGAAATTGATGAAATGGATGTCAAGTTGACCGTCCATCAGCAACACATCGTAGCCTTTGCCCTTGGCTGCCTGAATGTACGAATACTGGTCTTCGACGTCGGTTGCGTACAGGTAAACGAGCTGTTTGTCCTTGTCGGTCTGTTCTGGTTCAATCTTCTTCTTGTATTCCTCGAATGTGAAGTATTTGCCTTCGGTATTCTTGATGAGAGCAAACTTTTCAGCCTTTTCGTAGAACTTTTCGTCCGACATCATACCGAACTCGATGAACAGCTTTATGTCGTCCCACTTCTTTTCGAACTCGCTGCGGTCGTTCTTGAAAATCTCGGCAAGACGGTCGCCAACCTTCTTGGTAATGTGGCTCGAAATCTTCTTTACGTTGGAATCGCTCTGCAAGTAGCTTCTTGAAACATTCAACGGGATATCTGGTGAGTCAAGAACGCCGTGCAACAGCATAAGGTATTCAGGAACAATGCCTTCGACCGAATCGGTAACGAAAACCTGATTGCAGTAAAGTTGAATCTTGTTCTTGTTTACATCGAGGTTCGACTTCAGTTTCGGGAAGTAGAGGATACCTGTCAGGTTGAACGGGTAATCGACATTCAGGTGGATGTAGAACAACGGTTCCTCGAAGTTCATCGGGTAGAGTTCGTGGTAGAATTTCATGTAGTCTTCGTCCTTGAGGTCGGTCGGTTTCTTCTTCCACGCTGGGTTTGTGTCGTTAATGATATTGTCCTCGGCGGTTTCCTGTTCCTTGCCGTCCTTCCATTCCTTTTTCTTTCCGAAAACTACAGGTACAGGCAGGAATTTGCAGTATTTCTCAAGCATTTCCTTGATTCTGTTCTCTTCGAGGAACTCTTCCGATTCGCTGTCGATGTGCAGGATGATGTCGGTACCGATTTCGGGCTTTTCAGTTTCTTCGAGAGTGTATTCGGGGTCGCCGTTGCATTCCCAGCGAACTGCCTGAGCACCATCGCGGTATGACTTTGTGATGATTTCAACCTTTTCGGAAACCATAAACGACGAGTAGAAACCAAGGCCGAAATGTCCGATGATGGAATTTGCGATGTCCTTGTACTTGTCGAGGAAGTCGCCTGCACCCGAGAATGCAATCTGGTTGATGTACTTGTCAACTTCTTCGGCGGTCATACCTATGCCGTTATCGCTGACGGTGATGGTCTTTGCGTCCTTGTTAACCGATACCTTTACTTTAATGTCGTCTGTATTTCCTTTGTATTCACCCGACTGCGACAAGGTTTTAAGTTTCTGACTTGCATCTACTGCGTTTGATACCAATTCCCTGAGGAAAATTTCGTGGTCGGAGTATAAGAACTTCTTTATTACTGGTAAGATGTTTTCGGTGGTAACACCAATATTTCCTTTATTAGCCATAGTTTTAATTTTTTTAGTTTTGCCGCTGATTTGTCAAATGTTATGCCATCGGGAAAAAGGTGACAATTTGTCATAAGGTGGGGGCAAGAAGGCTAACAGTCTCGCAGGCTAACAGGATAACAGGCTAACAGCCAGACTGACCT
>CACWOG010000025.1 GCA_902762455.1 uncultured Bacteroidia bacterium
GTCCTTCTTGTCGGTGAGAACAACCATTGTATCTGGCTCGGTTTCAGCGACTTCTGCGTTTTCGCTATTGACTGGACGTATTATATTGTGCTCCGGTTCCTCATTCTTTTCTTCCTTATTATTTTCCTCCTGCTTTACCAAAGCAATCTGCTTGCGCGGTACACGGATGGTTTCGCCAATCGACAGAGGGCGGTCGGCAAGGCTAGGATTTTCGGCTACAAGTTCGTCGAGGCTGATATCGTACTGCTTGGTAAGCTTGTACAAGGTTTCGCCCTTAGCTACGGTATGGTAGATGTATTTCGTTTCGTCGCGTGGCGTAATGACGTTTTGCTTTGGCTCCTCTTCAGGTTTCTTTACAATAACATTTTCACTTTTCTTTTCCTTCACAGGAAAGTAAATCTCGTCGCCAGCCCTGATGCTTTCGTTACGGCTGAGTTTTGGGTTGGCTTCGTAGAATTCCTTCTCGGTAGTCTCGAAGCGTTTCAGCAACGAGTATAGCGTTTCACCCTTCTTCACTGTGTAAACAATGTATTTCCCGTCCTTTGAGATTTCGTTTTCAATCGGAATCTTAATAACCTGCCCAATGGAAAGAGTGCCAGACTGCAGTTCTGGATTGACATTCAGCACATCCTTCTCCTTTGCCGAATATGCCTTGCAAATAGAGTACAAAGTCTGACCCTGCTGCACGGTATGAAGATAGAATTTCTGTCCGTTTTCAAGAATCTTTTCCTGAGATATTTCAACATTTACTTGTGCGGGTAAACTATATACCGCCAGTATCGCAGGGATTAATATTATGAGGAGTCGTTTAAGCATTTTTCTTATTTTTGGGGTTGGGTTTTATTCTTTTCTTTGAGATTTGAGATATACTCATCGTAATATTTCTGCAAGTCAACGCCTTTTTTGTCCATATCCTCATAGAAATATGTAAGCAGTTTCTCGACTGTGGAATATGAAGAGAATCCACGCTGTACAAAAATAGGGTGAGTTGCATTTTCGTCGAAAATTGCAAAGGCGGGTATCCTATAGTCTGGATGCAACAACGACAGCACAAGTTGGTGGGGATGCTGCATTTGACCTGTTTCGTTTATGAACGAATGTCCAGCAATGGTGAGGGTATCCTTTATATCGTATGGGATTTGTACTGCATAGAAATTCTTGTTGATGTATTCGGCAAGATCCTTCTCCTTGAACGAACCTCCGAGCATTATCTTGCTGCTTGTATTCCAGTTGGAATAAATGTATAGCAGAAGTTTCTTAGGATTCGTCTTCATCTTTTTCACCGCAGCATTGAAGTCCATCCAGTCTATTGAGCCTTCAAACTTGCCTGCAGTGTCGGTTTCAGAATGGAAAGTAGCATTAAAACATTCCATATATTCGTTCCACGGACTGTACTTGTTTATACGTTCGCAGAAATATATAAGCATCGGTTCTAGTTTTTCTACCGTCATAAAGCCCGGAATAGGAGTTATATTTCCCTCGTAGTCGATGAATACCAGAGACGGATACGACATCCGTCCGCTCAACAGCATCTGTGCGAGCAAATGCGAAGATTTGTTGCCTGTCTGCAAGTTTATAAAAGGCTTGTATTCGTTTTTTTTCTCGCCAGTCTTTTCATCGGTGGTCTTAATGGGGAACATTATGGTATCGGTGGTTTCGGCGTTGAATTTCACAGGGAGAAAGTTGGCATTTATGTAGGCGGCAAGGTCGGGATTGCTGAAAGTTTCGGCATCCATCTTCTTGCACCAGCCACACCAGTCGGTGTACATATCAATCATTACGGGCTTCTGTGTTGAATCCTGAAGGCGCATAGCCTCCTCTATGCCCATCCATTTTATCTGTCCTATAGCTACGTTAGCAAAACAGATGGCTGATATTATAACGAACAAGACCTTTTTCATCGCATAACAATTTAAATTGCAAAGATAAGAAACAATCCTTTTATAAATGGTATCGTATCCTTAAAATTATTTTAATGAAAATTAGTCTTGCAATGTCCGTGCCGAAAAGGGGCTTGAAGGCTCGAAGACTAACAGGCTAACAGGCTTAAAGTCTTACGGCCTAACAGGCTTGCAGTCTCACAGGCTTGATGTCTAACCGTCTGACAGACTTGCAGACAGCTAGGCTGATCTTCTGTTTGACTGGTCTTCTAGACTTTTAGCCTTCTCTTCTTTTAGCCTTTTAGCCCAATATATAGGTTGATGTTTATGGCGATGTGTATTTTATCTTTTTTTACAATAGTAGTGAACCGAACCACCGCTAGCTGCACTATGTCCTAAACTATAATTTATTATGAGACTATCACCAGAAAAATATGAACGATTTTTTAGTGAGCCATCAGTTTTTACATAAAAAAATGCGTCAGCATCCTTTAGGGATGGATTTTCACCTATTTCTTCAATCTTTACAACCGAATCGTTGTCAGTTAACGAAACTTCCAATGTAACATCTGTTGTTGTAACATACGATGTGTCAGGGTTATACCATACACTGCGTTCTGTTCCTTCGTATGTGCCAATCCATTGTTCCCTGTAGTCTGGCGTATCAAATACTACCGGATATGTTTGGACTCTTGGTCCAGAATAGATATATTGCTCGCTTGTCCATAAATAATTCAGTTCGCGAAGAGAGTCGGAACTATACTCTCCAACTATTCGTGGATACAAATAAAAGCCACCAGTTTGAAAATATCGCGCACAACCGGGAAGTCCCTCCGGCAATAAGGTGTCGCATAGGTTCCCATTCTTATCGTAGGTCATAAGAAATGTAAGATTCAAGGACTCGTCCCACACTCTTAAAAGTTTGTCGGTCGTTCTTACAGGAAATATTTCCAGCTTGATATTGTTTTCTGATCCGTCTGGACGCGTTTCTCTTGAGCAAATATACTTACCTACTATCTTCGAACGGGGGTCAACAGGAGGATCTGTAGGAGTATCAACGATAGAATCAACGGGATATACACATGAGCCGTCATCCTTTTTTGCCGACTCATCGTAGTTTATTGCATCGGGGTCGGTGCAGCCGCATTTTGTACATCCTGCATATATAATTGCGCCCCAAAATAAGGCGAAAGTTACAATGATATTTCTCATAACATTACTTTTTATGGTTAAATCGGCTACAAAGATAAATTTTTTTTTAACACGCACCTCTTTTTTCAAAAAATATATGAATGGAAATGCATGGTTGTCTGGAAAGTTTTTTAAGCTAATTTTAGGTTTGCAATTCAGAAATATTTTTTACATTTGCCATATTAAAAAAAAATCTTATGAAAAAGAGATTTCTATTAATCAGTCTAATTGCTGTATCAAGTATTGCATTTGCCCAGTTGAAACTGGATGACCAAGGAAAAACAATAATTGGTAATTATACTTCTTCGTTACGCCTTGAATGTAGAGGTCCTGTTGTGTTTACTCGTTGGGGGGCAGAATGGGAAAAAATCCATATCGATTGGATTGGCACATATGGCGCTGGACACATATATTGTACCAGTGATAATTTTACAGTGGGAACCTACGAAAATTATGTAGGTGTAGGTTATTTTCGATATTTGCATTTGCAAAATTCACCTTCTATAAATTCTGATGCAAGGCTAAAGGAAAACATACGGCCTATAGAATCCGCTTTGGACAAACTTATGCTGGTTAATGGGAAAAGTTTCAACTACATAGATAATTTCAGCGATAGTCTTAAAATAACTGCGCTTAGGGAAAGAAACAGCAGAACCACATATGGCTTTATTGCACAGGAACTGAAGGAAGTGCTACCAGAAATTGTCAATGACCCCGATGAACTGAACGAATACTATAGTGTGGACTACATCGCAATGATTCCATTACTGGTGGAAGCATTAAAGGAACAACAACATCAGATAGCAGAGCTTCAGGAACAGCTCTCCAATATTAGAAGTGAAAAGGGCAAAAAGCGGAAATAATTGTAAACACAATCAAAATTCATTCTATAATTTGAAGAGTTAAAAACAGAATATATGAAAAAGTGTCTTTTTGTAATAATCACCATATTAACAATAGTTTTGGTTTCGTGCGAAAGAGAAGTTATTGATAATCCACGAATGAATGGAAATACGAATTCGAATCGTATTATACAAGTGGACTATCGCATGAAATGGGTAGGAGATTATATTTGCCAAAAAGAGAGTAATTGTCAAGATACAAGGACTGTGTTGCTACATATCACATTAGCGGATGGGGATTCATTGCTTAATATAAAGGAAGAAAAAGAAAACGCCGGGTATGATTATATGAATTTAAAGGTAACGGTTAATCCATACGGTGATATGTGGTATTATAGTGGCATAAATGCATTGCAGCATAACTTTATGGCAAGTTTTTATGCCGACAGCATATATGTGCGTTATTTCTTATTATATGGACACAATTCTGCTCCATTCTATATTTATAAAGGACAAAAACAGTGAAATAGAATTATGAAAAATAGAATATTACTTATACTAATCTTTTGGGTCTACGGTATTTTCGTATATGCTCAGAATCCTTACGATGACCCTAGCTTGACAATCGTATATCAGGACGATTTTAATACATTCAATTCTTCACGGTGGGAGATAGGTGATAATCAAGTTCATGATGAAGGCTCTAATGAAGAACCTCAAGTATATACAAGTGATAACGTATATGTTGATAGTGGGAAACTAGTGTTAAGGACAAAAAGACAAGATCACGCGCATCCGGGGAACGGTGATTGTTATTATATAGATCACGGAGGGCATAAATTTACATCGGGCAAGGTAAGAGGTCGGCAGTCTTATAAATACGGCTATTTTGAAATATATGCAAAAATTCCAGCAGGTCAGGGTTACTGGCCAGCATTTTGGATGTGGGAAGAATCGTCAGATACAACAGACTATTGGTATAATGAAATTGATATATTTGAGGGCAACGGTTGTCTGACTGATAGTGTTACCTGCAATGTGCATTGGAATTATGAGAGTCCAAAACCAGAAAATCTTAATAACCATGGTATGGTTCTAAATATTCCAGCAATTAATTATAGCCAACATTATCATTGGTACGGAATGAAATGGGATCCATATGAAATATCTTGGTACGTAGATAGACAATTGGTAAGGACTATATGTAATAATATGGAAGATGTTGGCATACAAAATCCTATGCATATAGTTATTAATTCTGCATTGTTTCCTTATAGTTGGCCTTGTAGAACAGATACCACAAATATACAAGTGCCTAATTATATGTACGTCGATACGGTTAATGTATGTCTATTTGGATGCGATGATAATACGGTTGTGAATGAAATCAATTACAGTTCGTTCGATTACAAAATAAAGAAATCGATTACATTAAGTGAAGCATCGTCATTGACGTATGGACAAAATATTTATCTAAAGGCCACCGACTTTATAGAATTGCAATCAGGTTTCGAAGCACCTCTTGGTTCTCGGTTATCATTGCAAATAATGGAATGTACGAATTAATTTTAAATGTTAGTCGAATGAAAACAAAATGTATATTGCTTCTGATGCTTGCTTCTGCAATATTCCTATGTGCAACCTGCGAAAAAGAAACCTATGTGAATGAACCATACGAAAATGAAGATAGGGTTATCGACTATAGGTCGAATTGGTATGGCACATACGATTGTGAGAAAAGAGCTACATATTTTAGTTTTAATGTATTCGTTGATATTCTTCCTGTAGGAGATGATTCTTCGGTATATATAAGGGAACGCACTATATACGATTTAAACGAACATGTTGAAAAAGACATAAAGATGAAGGTAAAGGTTAATACGGAAGGCCTTTTCTCAGGTATAATGCAGGAACCATATCCGCCTTATGCTAAACCCAACTATGTTATGGGGTATTTTAATAGCGACAGCTTGTTTATGAAGCGATATACAGCTTATGATTCCATGCCATCAGTGCCAGATGATTCAGTTAGGGGGGATATTATAAGATATACTGGAGTTAAGAAGGAGAACTGAAAACAATAGTGGCAAGCTCTACAATTTATCATTATTTTAGTTTTGCGGTTCAGAAATATTTTTTACATTTGCCATCCGTAAATAAAATTACAAACAAATTAAAAAACAAATAAGATTATGAGTGAAATCACAAAATTGAATCCACAGGGTGTATGGAAGAATTTCTATTCACTGACACAAATTCCGCGTCCATCGAAGCACGAAGCAAAGGTTGTGGCTTTTGTTAAGGAATTTGGCGAAAAGTTAGGTCTCGAAACTGTAGTCGATGAAATCGGCAACGTAATAATCCGCAAGCCTGCAACTCCAGGTATGGAAAACCGCAAGGGCGTTATCCTTCAGGGTCACCTCGATATGGTTCCGCAGAAGAACAACGAGAAGGTTCACGACTTCACTAAGGACCCGATCGAAACCATCATCGACGGCGAATGGGTTCGCGCTAACCAGACTACCCTCGGTGCCGACAACGGTATGGGTTGTGCTGCTGCAATGGCTGTCCTCGAATCTAAGGATCTCGTTCACGGACCAATCGAAGCCCTCTTCACAATCGACGAGGAAACCGGTATGACTGGTGCTAACCACCTGAAGGCTGGTATGCTCAAGGGCGACATCCTTATGAACCTCGACTCCGAAACCGAAGGCGAACTTTACGTTGGTTGTGCTGGTGGTGTTGACGTAAACGTTACAATGAAGTACGACGAATGCGCTGCTCCTGCTGGCTACACTGCTTACCGCATCGATGTTAAGGGTTTGAACGGCGGTCACAGCGGTATGGACATCAACATAGGTCGTGCAAACGCAAACAAGCTTTTGGTTCGCTTCCTCAACCACTGCCTCTACAAGACCGATATGCGTCTTGCTGAAATCAAGGGTGGTGACATGCGCAACGCTATCCCGCGCGAGGCTTACGCAATAGTTCTCATCGCCAATGCCGACTGCGCTAACTTCGAGGCTGAAGTTGCAAAGTTCGACGGATACTACAAGAGCGAATTCGCTGCAACCGAAAAGAGCATTGCTCTCTGCGCTGAAAAGGTTGCTATGCCTGCAAAGGTTGTTGAGAAAGAAATCGGCGAAAAGATTATCAAGGCTACATTCGTATGCCCTCACGGCGTGGTAAGAATGAGCGACTCGATGCCTGGTTTGGTTGAAACATCGAACAACTTGGCAATCGTTGAGTGCAAGGACGGAAACTTTGGCGTTAAGTGCCTCACCCGTAGCTCGGTAGAATCAGCTAAGAAGGGAACAATGTACAAGATCGGTACTGTTTTCGACCTCATCGGTGCAAATGTTGAATTCTCAGGCTCGTATCCAGGATGGAATCCTAACATGAATTCGCCAATCCTCAACACAATGAAGGACTGCTACAAGCGTCTGTTCAACGAAGAAGCAAAGGTTATGGCGATCCACGCTGGTTTGGAATGCGGTCTGCTGGGTTATGTTTACCCCAACTGGGATATGATTTCGTTTGGTCCTACCATCGAACATCCGCACTCACCGGTTGAGAGAGTAAATGTTGCTTCGGTTGAGAAGTTCTGGAAGTTCCTTGTTGAAACCTTGAAGAATGTTCCTGTAAAGTAAAAATTAGAATGTATTGACAAAAAAGGCGGAGAAATCCGCCTTTTTTATTGCATTTGCACCCATTTCTTGACATTGTTTCTAATGATTTGAAAAGTTGATGATTCAATATTCGTAACATATAGCACGGCTTTGTCAAATCGTAAATAAATCTTATTTTTGCGCAAAATTTAAAACGTATCGAAATGAAGCAAATAATTGAATGCGTTCCTAATTTCAGCGAAGGACGCGATATGGCTGTCATCAAGCAGATAACCGATGTAATAGAATCAGTAGAAGGCATCAAGCTCCTCGACGTTGACCCGGGAGCAGCAACAAACCGCACCGTTGTAACCTTTGTCGGCGAACCCGAACCTGTATGCAACGCTGCATTCCTTGCTGTAAAGAAGGCTTCGGAACTCATCGACATGAGCAAGCACCACGGAGCACACCCACGTTTCGGCGCTACCGATGTTTGCCCGCTCATCCCTGTTTCGAACATCACAATGGAACAGACCGTTGAATATGCACGCAAACTTGCTAAGCGCATAGGCGAAGAACTTTCAATTCCAGTTTACTGCTACGAAAGTGCAGCCTTCGAACCAAAGCGTCGCAACCTTGCAAACTGCCGCTCGGGCGAATACGAAGCTCTGCCAAAGCGCATCGGAAGCGACGAATGGCATCCCGATTTCGGTCCACGCGAATGGAACGACAGTGTAATGCACACTGGTGCAACCGCAGTTGGCGCACGCAACTTCCTCGTGGCCTTCAACGTAAACCTCAACACCACTTCGGTAAACAAGGCAAACTCAATTGCATACGATGTTCGTGAACGTGGCCGTGTAAAGCGCGAAGGTCATCCCATTACAGGCAAGCCGGTTCTCGACGAAAACGGCAACAAGGTATATGTTCCCGGTCTCTTGAAATCAGTTAAGGCAATCGGTTGGTACATTGAGGAATACGGAATTGCACAGATTTCAATGAACCTCACCGACATCGACGTTACCCCTCTGCACGTTGCTTTCGACACTGTTTGCGAACGCGCCGCAGCACACGGAATCCGCGTAACTGGTTCGGAACTCGTTGGTGTTACGCCTCTCAAGACCTTGCTCGATGCTGGTCGCTACTTCCTGCAGAAACAAGGACGTTCGCTCGGCGTTTCGGACGAAGAACTCATAAAGATAGCTGTCCGCTCTCTCGGCTTGAACGATGTTAAGCCTTTCGACCCGAAGAAGAACGTTATTGAATACATGCTCGAGGACAACAAGCCGAAACTCATCGACATGGACCTCGTAAAATTCTGTCACACAACTGCATCCGAATCGGCAGCTCCTGGTGGTGGTTCAATTTCGGCATATATGGGTTCGCTCGGTGCCGCTTTGGGAACTATGGTTGCAAACCTCACCGCTCTCAAGCACCGCAACGACGACACTTGGAAAAACTACAGCGACTGGGCAGAAAAGGGCAAATACTACCACGATGAATTGCTCAAGATGGTTGACGAAGACACCAACGCATTCAACAAGATTATGGACGCATTTGCACTGCCAAAGGCAAGCGACGAGGACAAGGCACGCCGCAAACAGGCAATCCAGGATGCAACCAAGTTTGCTATCGAAATTCCTTTCAAGACCATGAGCCTCAGCTGCGAAAGCATGCAGGTAATGCTCGAAATGGCAAAGAACGGCCTCGAAGCATCAATCAGCGATGCCGGCGTAGGCGCATTGGCTGCAAGATCGGCTGTTCAGGGTGCATTCCTCAACGTGAAGATAAACTGCAAGTCGTACAACGACAAGGAGTTTGTCGCCGACATCTTGAAGAAGGGCGAAGAAATTGAAAAACGCGCTCTCGCAATCGAAAAGGAAGTAATGGAGATTGCCAACCAGAAGATAAACGGATAGCTAATATTTGTCGTAAATAAGAAAGTCCGCTTTAGCAATGCTAAGGCGGACTTTCTTTGTTTTTGTTTAGCTAGCTGAGCTTGTCGAAGCCGAGGTACTTGATACTTTTCGTTACCTTCACTTCGATACTTCGACAGGCTCGCTTCGACAAGCTCAGTGCGCCGCAGTAAGCGAAGCTCAGTGTGCGGAGATTACTGTTTCACAACATTCCTGTTGATTACAAAGTCGTTTGTGCTGACCCTTACCGTGTAGGCTGCCGGTGGCAGATTGATGAAGTTCAAGATGGTCTCGTAGCTGTTCTGCGGGGCGGAAGCCTTCTCGGTGTAGATAAGCTTGCCAAGCATATCGTAAACCTCAATGGTTGCAGGACGATTGTCGAAGTTGTCCAGTACCAAGGTAAGCTCACCACTGAACGGGTTCGGGTATGCCATAACCTCAGGATCCTCTGCTACTGCATCTACACAGTTGGCAACTACAATGTCCGAAACGGTACGTGTGCCGTCGTAGTCAACCTGAACGAGGCGGTAATAGTTGTCGCCACCGTGGATACCATAGTCGGTGTAAGAGTAGTCGAGCGATTCAATCGAGTTTCCTGCACCTGCCACACGGGCAATTTCGGTGAAGTTGATTGCATCATCGGAACGCTCGAGCGAGAAGTAGTCATTGTTGCGTTCGGTTGCGGTTGTCCATTCGATGAGTGATGAACGACCATCGCAGGTTGCGGTGAAGGAAGTGAGCTCGATTGGGAGAACAACTGACGGATCTTTAGAGCCGAACGATGTTATTATGCTTCCGTCACGGGTTGTTCCTCTTGATGCGTTAACACCCGAAATAGTGATGGTTTTGTTGCTATTCGACATCACAAGATGACCGCCAATATTTTTCCAACAGCCGTCATACACTGCAATCTGTATAACATCGCCATCAGAAGGATTTGGATATTCGCTTGGACTATGGAAATGTGCACTAGCATTTGCCGCGGTCGATACAAATGTAATATCTGAAAGATTAGCTGTTGTATTGAAATCCCAATATTCAAAATTACTTACATGGTTAAATGGCTCGGTACCACACATATCGGCTACATTCCACCAGCGCGGATAACCGTCGTTTTCCTGGTCGAAACCTCCAGCCTTGTGGTTGAACTTGGCGGTTGCAGACTGTTCGCTTTCTATAGTTGCGGTGATTGTACCGAGCACACCATCAGAACCGGTCGGGAATGTGAAGCTGGCGTTATTACCATACTTGGTAACAGTACCGTCAACATAACTGTTTATGTTTGCACCAGAGGAAGTGCCTGTTGATGCAAAAGTTACATTCCCCTTTACGATACCCTTTGTAAATGTTGCTGTACCTGTAATGGTTGGCTCTTGTTCTATATTGAATGTTGCCCCACTCTTGTTGAACTGTATATTTTTGAATGTTGTTGCACCTGAGCCACCAATAGTTGAATTGTTTTTATTAAATATTATCTTTCCTGTTCCTGGCGTATAAGTACCCCCATTGTTTTTCCAGTTTCCATATATAGTTATATCTCCATCACCAGAAGTAAAGGATTTATCGGCATCTATTGTAACCCCACGGAATCTGTTGGTACCATTACCACTAAGTGTAGTCGTACCACGAAATCTTATAACAGCATCAAATGCGCCATTGTTGATCATATTGCCATAAACGGATAGTGTTTTGGAACCCGAAACAGTTATTCCGCTTGCAATACTAATGGCTTTTACACTTGAACTGGCATTCAATGTTAGTGTTTGTGATTCACTTACACATGTGCCATACTTACCGATTACAACATTTTTAGAACTTGTAGGTGTTGCTGTAATTGTATATGTGCCTCCACCAGAAGTACTATATTTCATCCAGTTGTTTGCCCCGTTCCAGTTTTCATTGTTACCTGTCCAGATGTAGCATCCGTTAGTAGCACCCATAGTTGCAATTTCGCTTGAAGTTGGAACTATTGGCGTTATCGACTTGGTTGCTTCCGTAGTACATTCGTTGGCACTTGTAGCCACTACGGTAAAGTTAGTAGCTGCTGTAATTGCAGGAGTTGTCCAAGAAGACTCTGTACCAGCACCGCTGTTCCAACTGTAGCTTGCATTAGCATCGGAACAAGTTGCCGTTAGGTCGGCGGTCAACCCGAAACAAACTTCATCGGCACCTGTAATGGCAAGACCATCGGGCGACTGCAACATTGTAAGCTCAATATCATCCACTGTTGCTTCGCCTGCACCACCTTCCGTAACCGAACATGTATATGTATAGGTTCCGCCAGCTAATGGGATTACGGTTATTTCCCTAGTTGTTAGATTGTCAGGCAGACCAGCATTCGGGTCTGATGCTGACCATGTAAAGTGTGGGTCGCTAAACGCTCCTGTTGCAGCAGATATAGTGGTTTCCTTGCCAGAACATACAGCCTCTCCCGAAACCACTACAGTACGCGGTGCTGTTACGCTAACATCGTCAAGATAAATATAACCTAACTCATTACTTGTACCCTTGAACACGATTACTACATTATTGTGTCCGCAATAAGGAGTAAGGTCGTATGTACATTCTGTCCAACTCGAAGAATTTAATCCTGTAGCCAATGTATTTGTATAAGTTACGCCACCATTAGTTGACACATAAACCGAGAAATCGCCACCATCTTCATTTTTGTACCAGAATTTCAATGTTGCAACAGGAACTGTCGCCAAATCTAAAAGCGGAGTTTTCAGCATATTGGTTTGACCATTTGTGCAGTTATAAGAATCGAACCTTACACATTTAGAATCATTATGTCCTGTTCCATTGGTATTACCATCGCTCGATGTAGTGTATGACCATTTATATGAAGCTCTACCACAAGTACTTTCCTTATTATCCCAACAATCAGGAATTGTATAGTCGGCACTAAGTCCCTCGAAGTCTTCAGACCAAGGGAAGCCCGCGTTAACATTACATGGAGTTGTAAACACCAATGCATCGCTCCAGAACGAATACTCCCCACCACAATCCTTGCGGACCTGCAATTCGTATTCAGTTGTTGCCAACAAATTTGTAAGCGTATAAGACGGTTCATCTGTTGTCTGCACTATCCACGGTTCATTGGCATATACACCAAAATCATCAATATTTAACCTAAACATATTGGAAACATTGAAATGGCGGATTGCAATATAACCCATCCCACTATATGAACTCAAATCGGCAGTATAGCGCGTATATTCACCGTATGCTAAAAATTCTTCCGATACTTGTGTGAAATTAGCGGGGTCGGTACCGGTTGTTGAAACATATATTGCAAAATGCTCCAACGGCCAAGCAGGATCCTGTCCAACTGCCCAGAACGAAACATATCCGCCCAACTGCACTTGCGGAGAAATAAGCCAGTTGTCTGGATACAAAACACCACTTTGATAACTAGCCGATGTCATACATACACTACCAGAATACGAATTCGTATTTTCAACATAATACCAGTCATAACCATCACCATCGTTATCAACCGTAGTCCAACCACTGGGTAAACCATCTTCAAAGTCCTCGAATAAAACAGGATCTTGTACCGGTCTGTAACGCACCTCATAATCGCCTGCTGGTCCCCAAGCTACAGAAACAGTATTTGTTGTAATATTAGACAATGCAGGATTGCTCGGTGTATGGCACGAAGGGCATTGCATTGTATAATTAAAAGTAGAAGCCATTGCTCCAGAACCGGAAAATATCTCTTCTCCCCACGCATCAATCACTGTATATGAAGTCTCGTAATCATCAGTTCCCGACACCCACACAAAACTTATGTCCCTATCGTCACACAATGCCAATGTACCCATAGCGTATGCACCATCGTCCACAGTCAAAGTTGCAAGTACTAGACCTGTTGCATCATCAACAACATTTATGGCATTTCCTTCCCATCCATCACCTTCCTCATCAATAAGCCTGTACTTTATTTCGCACATATATTCAGGTTCGCAGAAAGTGGTTGTAAATGTCTTACTAATCACACTCGAATAATCCCCGCCGCCACAATCAGAACGCACATATACATCGTATGTTGTAGCTGCTGTAAGCCCGCTCAATGTTGCGGAAGTAGTTGTTGTTGAAATAGCGCTATTCCAGTTAGGAGTATTCCCTGTAGGAACAACTATGTACTGGTATCCGCTTTCTCCGTATCCGCTGGCAGCCCAAGTTACAGTAGCACTTGTCATTGCCTCCGATACAGCAAGGTTTGTGGGCTTACGACAGGTTGAACAACTCATCGTATAAGATGCAACCTCACCATTGCTAGGAGCAGAACAATCACCAGAAGAACTGCATCCTACATGTTCAACAATAACATCTCCATTTGGATCGGTAATTACAAAACCATTTTCATAAGGCCAACTGTCCGTAGAAGCATAAACAAAACTTAGCGGTGCTCCATTACAAACACTAAGCGTGTATGTTTCAGAATCATCGTCAAGAGTATATGAACCTAACACATCACTGGTGCTACTATTGATTACCTGTATTGAACCACCACCATCACCGTAAGCATCGGTTAGTTCAATAGAAATTTCACACATATCTTCTGGGTCACACAATTCTGTAGTAAATGTTTCGCTTATAGTACCACTTTGGTCACTGCTGCTGCAATATGCGCGTACAAGCACGGTGTATTGTGTGTTAGAAGTAAGGTTAGAGAGGGTTGCCGAGGTGGTGCTGACCAATGTCCAATTGACACCACCATCAATGCTGTACTGCCACTGTGTTTCGGATGCTCCTGCTGTCCACGATATGGTAGCAGTAGTGGCAGTAGCAGATACAAAGGTAAGGTCTCGTGGTTTTGGACATGTCGGTGCAACACCTGGTGTATATTCAATAGTAGTTTTTGGCAAGAAATTCTGCTGGCTGACACTAGAATTATTGTCAACCAAATTTCCGTAGCCACCCATAGATGCACCCGTAGCAGAAACCCCATACCAACTACATGACACATAAGATCCGGTATTAGTCTGAAGGAAACCTATCATAAGATTCCCACCCATATACTGGTAAGGAGCATCCAATGTAACCGACATCTGTCCTCCACTGATTTCAAGACTAGCAGCGTTCATAACTTTATCTAATGAAGACCAGTCAGCTATAGAAGACAAGGTGGTCTCTCCCAATTCTGTCATATAGACCTCGAACAAAGCGCTACCCCAATTTATGTTATCATTGCTAGAGTAGAAAGTCAGTTTTGTTATGGTACCATATTGTATAGCCGACAAATCTGTAGAAGGAATAATGAACTGGCTTTTTGTATATTGATCAACATAAAAACCATATATCGGCACAAATCCATTCGTTGTGGAACCATCATTTAGGGTAATGGAATAAGAATTGGTAGGCAAAAACTCGCAGGTGCTGCTCCAGTCGCTTTCGTCACCACCTCCGCAATTTGCTTTTACGCGAGCATAATATGCTGTTTCGGCAGTTAAGCCTGTGAGTTGTGTCGAGGAAGTGCCACTTACATTTTTCGTTTGTGCTCCTGTAAAACTGCTGTTTGTGGCATATTCCACAACCCAGTTAGTTGCGGTACCGTTTTCTGTCCAACTTAGGTCGGCAATTGTACCATTACCAGGAGTTAGAGTTGCAGTCAAACCTGTAGGCTTGGCACAAGAAGGCGGGGTTTGATATGTAAAAGTAACTTTGGGAAGGAAGTTACGCGGACTACCGTATGTATAAGAAGCACCATCAGCAGAAACACCATAAAAAGAATAACTGCCCCAATTACTTGCAGAATGGTTAAAATCGACCAAAATATTATTTCCATTATAAATCCATCCTTCATCAAATATTATTGTCATAATTCCTCCTGATACAGATAAGGAACCAGAATAAACTTGAGTAAGAGATGTTGTATTGTCTAGTCCAGAAAGCGTTGATGCTGTAGTTGTTCCCAAAGAAATATCCCAACCATTTAATGTTGTTGAACCACTGTTTACATAAAAAGACATTTCCGTAATTAATTTTCCGGCCATACTTGTAAGATTTGTCCCTGGATATATCATTTGGTTATGTTGGGCTGCATCACCCATATAGCCGTAAAATGGCACATAGCTATTAGTTGTTGTTCCATCACATACCGTAAGAGGACTTTGTCCCCACGCCGTACCACCAAAGAATAAGCAAAAGACAATTAACAATGTACAATTGACAATGGATAATGGATAATGGGCAATTGACAATTGATTTACAATCTTGGATTGCATAAAATTTCTTTTCATATCACTTGTGTTTTTATGTTCGTAAATAATATTGTTCAAAGTTTAAAGTTTAAGGTTTAAAGTTTCTATGTTTTACGTTTCTAAGTTTAAAGTTTAATAGTTTAAGGATAATTTATAATGGTCGAGCAATAGTTAAACCTAAAACATTAAGTATATTGAGGAAGAGACCTGCGCTTGGCTCTACGCTTCCTGTCTCAATGCGTGATATATATGATTTTTTTGCTCCTACTTTCTCGGCAAGTTCCTGCTGGGTCAAGCCTTCGCTCTTGCGAGCATCGTGAATGATAGACCCTACGCAATAAGCGTACGCCTCCCTGCGGAATTCCTCGCGTTGCGGAGTCCCCGGATTTCCGTACAACGAGTTTAACACTTCGTCAAAGTTACCTATGTTATTGCTGTTTTTCTGCATAAGTCTTTTTTAGTGGGTGCAAAGGTACAAAAATTTAC
>CACWOG010000026.1 GCA_902762455.1 uncultured Bacteroidia bacterium
CTATTGATGCAGATGTTTTGTCAAAAGATCGACGTCCACTAAAAGAGCAACTTGCATCATTGCATCTTTACAATATGCAATGGGATTGCCCAACTTTTGCTGCTCTTATAATGTTTGGAAAGAATCCAAAGTATTTTTTACCTGGAGCTTATATCCAGTATGTAAGGTTCAAAGGCAATGATAATGGAGGATTGATTCTGAATGAACGCAGATTTGATGGTTGTCTGTACAAAACATTGCCATTGTTGGAGAATTTCATTCGCGATGGAATTATTACAAAACGTCCTATACCAATCAGTATTCTTCGTGAAAAGGATGTTTTGAACTATCCATATAAAGCATTGCGCGAATTGATGATGAATGCTGTGATGCATAGGGATTATCAGTCGAATATGCCGACAAGATTATATCAGTACGACAACCATATTGAGATAATGAATCCTGGTGGTCTGTATGGGCAGGCTCGACCTGAGAATTTTCCGTATGTGAACGACTATCGAAACAGCGTCGTTGCAGAAATGATGAAGACATTGAACTATGTAAATATGTTCAATCATGGTATCAGCGAGGTGCAGTTGTTATTGAAGGAAAACCAAAATCCAGAAGCCATTTTCAATGTGAACTATGTGACTGCATTCAGTGTGGTGGTTAAGGATGATGATAACCAAAGCTACTCATCAACTATTCATCAACTGTTCACCAATCTATCTACACAGTCTAAATCTCTGATAATAAGCATAAAAAAATCTCAATTATCAACATCAGAACTACAACTGTTCACCAACTGTTCACCCAAAAGCAAACAGCTTTTTATAAAGCAGTTTATAGCACCGAATATAGAAAATGGTATCTTAACCATGACTCATCCGGAAAATCCACACCATCCGCAACAGAAATATTATTTGACTGAATTAGGATTGAAAATTTACGAAATGTTAAATAAGGAAACAAAAAACGAATAATTAATAATGTAAGACGCAAAATTTTGCGTCTCATCCAAAAACACAGAAACAACCAGAAACTTAGAAACTATTAGAAACTTAGAAACTAAAAAACATAACTATATGGCACAAGAAAATTGTTATAGCGACGACAGAGTAAAGAAAATATATGTCAAAGGGAAAAGGTTCCCCGTGGAAGTGGGAATGAAGCAGGTGCTTCTGACCGATACAGTGGTCGAGGGCGAGAGAATCCCCAACGGAAGCATAAACTTGTACGATACAGGCGGCGTATTTACCGACCCAGAATACAAGCACGATGTACGGAAAGGTATTCCGCGTCTTCGCGAGGCTTGGCATAAAGATGACGACAATTTCGAGCAGCTCGAGGCTTTCACTTCGCGTTACACCAACGCCCAGCTTGCCGACGACGAACTCAAGAAAATCGCCTTCCCGATTACCTATCTGCCCAAGAAGGCAAAGAAAGGCAAGGCTTTCACACAGATGGCTTTGGCTCGTCAGGGAATCGTAACCCCCGAAATGGAATACATCGCCATAAGGGAAAACCTCGGTAAGGAAAACAAGGACAGCTACATCACTCCCGAATTCGTTCGCGACGAGGTTGCAGCAGGCAGGGCTGTAATCCCTTCAAATCCAAACCATCCCGAGGCAGAACCGATGATTATCGGAAGCAAGTTCTTCGTTAAGATAAACACCAACATCGGAAACTCGGCTCTTGGCTCATCCATCGAGGAAGAGGTAGAAAAGAGCGTTTACAGTGCTCGCCTCGGCGGCGATACGCTTATGGACTTGTCAACTGGCAAGCACATACACCAGACACGCGAATGGATAATTCGCAACTGTCCGGTGCCAATGGGTACTGTTCCTATGTATCAGGCACTTGAGAAGGTAAACGGCAAGGCTAACGAACTCACTTGGGAAATGTACCGCGACACCCTTATCGAGCAGTGCGAGCAGGGCGTTGACTATTTTACCATCCACGCCGGATTGCTCAAGCATTTGTTACCGGCATTGGACAGACGTCTTACGGGCTGCGTATCTCGTGGCGGAAGCATTATGGCAAAGTGGATGCGCGACCACAACGAGGAAAACTTCCTTTACACCCACTGGGACGAAATCTGCGACATTCTTGCCGACTACGATGTGGCTGTCAGCATTGGCGACGGAATGCGTCCCGGCTGCACCCACGATGCCAATGACGAGGCTCAGCTTGGCGAACTCAAGGTTATGGGCGAACTTTGCCAGCGCGCGTGGGAAAAGAATGTGCAGGTGCTTATCGAAGGTCCAGGACATGTGCCGATGGACAAGATTAAGGAAAATATGGAATTGCAGAAGGACTGGTGCCACAATGCACCGTTCTACACTCTCGGCCCTCTCACTACCGATGTGGCACCGGCCTACGACCATATAACCTCTGCAATTGGCGCCGCAATTATAGGCTGGCTCGGCACAGCAATGCTTTGCTATGTTACGCCGAAGGAGCATCTTTCGTTGCCGAACAAGGACGATGTTCGCGAAGGCATTATCACCTACAAGATTGCCGCCCACGCTGCCGACCTTGCAAAGCATCACCCGATGGCAAGCGAGAGGGACGACGCGCTCAGCAAGGCACGTTTCGAGTTCCGCTGGATTGACCAGTTCAACCTGTCGCTCGATCCCGACAAGGCAAGGGAGTTCTACGGCGTTGAAAAGATAAAGCATACCCCATACTGCACAATGTGCGGACCTAATTTCTGCGCTATGCGAATTTCGAGAGAAGTATCGTCGAAAGGTAAGATTACGGAATAAATTAGATTAGAAAAAGTGTGGGCTTTCGCTCAAAAATCTATTGTTTTGAGAAATTGCCCACAACTTTTTTTTGAGGCGTTATGTGATAACTGAATCAACCTATACTGTTGTAAGATTTACCTTACAACCCAGTTTTCCAATCTGATGTTTGGAATTCGCTCCCTTATTCCATACTTATTTTTTAGAAGGAATATGCAGATATTAGTGTCAAGCAAATAAACATCATTCATAATTCTTCTATTTGCCTTGTTGAGTTATGGAATCTTGCATTTCTAATCATTTCTGCTTCTTCGTCGGCAGAAAGTCCGTCGGTTTCCCATGCTCCGCTGAGGCAGGAGAGCCAGTTAAGATTGCTTGTATTATCGGAATGCTGTGTTTCTACAGGAGTACATAGCAATTTAATTGCAAGACATTTCTTTACCTCTGCATTTAGGCTGTTAAGCCCATAGTTGAGGAATATTTTTTCGGCTATGTTCTCTGCTGCAAGCATATTCTTGTTTTTTTGTTTTCGTTGCAAAAATAAAACTTATTTGCGATTTAGGATTTACGATTGATGATTTTTTTCTTCTTCTCTATCTCAAAAATAAATTTAGGACCTTTATAATTTATTCTTTAATTCTTCATTCAACACTTCATCTTTTCCTATCAGTTGCCTTACCAATTTGTAAACCATTGTACACGGGTTATGGGTGGCATAACGCTGGTCGTGGTATTCTAGGCTTTTGGTCTCCGCAAATTTTATGGCATTGTCCATAGAACCGTATGTGGTCATAATGTGATAGTTGTTTTTGTCGTTCTTGGCATATTCGTAGGCAGTTTTACACTTGTATTTTGGAGATTTGTTTACTGCTTTAGAAATTGCTTTTTGATATTCAGCCCGGGTCATCCCTATAGTGCGATTTTCAAAATGATACAAGTACCATAATTCAAATGCCTCGTTGCTCCACGCACAGCATATACCATTGTCTTTTGCCTTGATGATTGCATTGTTGAACTTGTTGTCGGGAAAAGAGTCCTTGTCGAAAACTGCCCACACACGGTCGTACTCCCCTTTGTCTTTAAGTTCTATAGCCTTATCAACAACACTTATTGTGTTGCTGCCCAGTCCTTTTACTTCTATGTCGTAAATGGTTGTGCCCCTATTGAAATTACGAAACGCTTCAAAATAGTTCGGTTCCGTTTTTGTGCCTTCGCATACAACAAGAATTTTACACACAATCTGTCGTAATTTGCGTTTCTGAGCCTGCTTTGCATAGCGGCGCACAAGTGCTGGTTCCAATTTTATCCTATTTGCTGGCATATCTTTAGGTTTTATTCGTTAACGATATAAGGAATTGCTCCATACCTGCCGGCAATGTAGTTCTTTTCGTAGTTTGCATCGTTGCGTGGCTTGGTCCCGTCTGGCAATACAATGTCGGTTAGGCAGTACAAATCTGTTTGCTCGGCATCGTTCTTTTCCGTAAACCATATTTGGTCGCGACGAAGCATCTTTGTAGATAGCAGATGTGTGTCGTGTGTGGTAAAAATCAGTTGTGCATTATGAGGATTACTTCTTGTGCTATTAAACAATCGAATGATTTGCTGGGAAATTAGCGGATGCATTTTGGCATCCAACTCATCAATTACAAGAGTAGAGCCTTTTTCCAATGTGTCGAAAATCGGACCAGACATATCAAAAAGCTTCCTTGTTCCGGAAGACTCCTTTTCGTCAAATGGGAAATTAATTTGTCCGCAAGCATTACCTTTTTTATCGTACAAATTATGTACAGATTCTATTTCAATGTGATATGCTGACATATCATTAGAAATGATAGTCTTTTCTTCGTGCGTAGAAATGCCATTGAACCCTAATTGCAGAGTCTTGAAAAATCTCATTGCTTCTGCGCTGGCATTTCTCCTTGTATGAAATTGCATTTTTGAAAATTCACGATATACCTGATTGTTAAGCCCCGAAGCGACATTAAAGTCAATCTCGAACCAAGAAATCACTTGATTTGAAATTTCACCTCCAAGTTGGGCGCACAACGAAAGGAACAAGCGGTTGCCATTTGTTTTTGTCTCCAAGCCAATGCCTTCTGGAAATTTTTTGTCTTCGAACGCAATCCCTTCTTTATTACGGATAAAAAGTGCCTGCTCTTTTGACCGGTTTGTTGTTCTGCGAAATAGCCATTCGTCAACAATCTCTGTTTGCGTGTATGAGAAGCCGTAGCGATAGCACCAATTCCCTTTCAAGAATGATACCTCAAACATAGTTGGCTTGTTATTATCTTTCAGAAGTAAAAAAGGTTCGTATTGCAGCATATCGTTTGGATTGAGCCTTACTGATGAAAGCACACATAGTTTCATGGCTTGCATTGCGCTGATTAGATTGGACTTGCCACTCGAATTAGCGCCATACACTGCTAATGTCTTAAGGATGTTATATGAGAACGCTTGAGTAACATTTTCCTTTGCTTCCTCGCTTAATTTCTGCGATTGCAAAGAAACTGTTTTCTTCTCAAAAAAAGACCTATAGTTTTCTATTGTAAAATTCAGTAACATAATTGATTATGTTTTAATCCTTAGTATTTTCTGGTGGCAAAGATACAAATAAAACAAACACCGCGCTTAGATTTGAGAAAAAATCTCAAATCTTAACAATGTTATGAACAGTTTCCCAGTCTCCCCCCAAAATAAATTTTGCCATTCCATTCCCTTTTCCTATTTTTGCCATTGGTTTGGCGATGAACCAAGCCGTACATATTGATTAACGAAGCGTTTATGCTCGTCTTGTAAATGGAAATGTGAGAAGTTTTCAACGATAGCAAGAGAGTGTAATGGTTCGCGCATACGCGTGGACTGGTTGCAATTTCTTCTATCAAAGGTCTTTCTCACAACCTCCATTTAAAGAAGTGGTATATCAGTACCACGCTTCTTTTGTGTATAATTTGCCTGTTGGGTACTGGTGGGCAGGGTAAAGAAAAAGATGGAATTTTATAATTCAGTCTTACAAAAAACGAAATTGCCATACTTTGGCAATCATATACTTTTTCTTTGCAAAATAATTCAGATTTGTAAATATGAAATGTTCAAAGTGTAATGCGGAAATTGACGATAACGCAATATTCTGTCCCGAATGTGGAAGTAAGATAGAGAAACCGGCTTTTTGTGCCAATTGTGGCGGAAAACTAGAAGATGGCGCAATATTCTGTAGTAATTGTGGTGAGAAAGTGGGAAGTCCAATCAATGATATACAGAAAAAGAAAGAATGTCATATACACGGAGACGATATGTTGGCAACAGATGCTATTATATGTCCAAATAAAACTTGTGGAAAAGAAGTTAGTGTTGAATTTACAGAATGTCCATTTTGTGGGACTCCTTTAAATTCACATATACTAAGTGGAGAAGGTGTAAATGAAAAAAACGAAGACGAAAAAGGATTTGATGACTTTGATTTGCACTTCGTTACACACGAACCAACTGTTTTTCAGAAAATATTACAGTTGTATTGGTTACAGCCTAAAGCATGGAGGCTAAAGGAATTTAAAGTAAGCAACGGCAATATTTACATATCAGTAATGAATGGAAAAGAGCTCAAAGCACCTATTAAAGACTGCCGTTTTTATTATGACGATGCAGACAAATACAATAGGATGGGAATAACAGTCAGATATGGTGACAAAAAAATCAAATTTTTTGAAATTCCTTTTATGCTCAATGATGATGAATGGGCGCAGATTATTGATTTTTGCATGAATACTTGTAATTCGAAACGAAGCAAGTCAAATAAAATTGCAATCGCCATTATCATAGTAGGCGCGTTAGCCATTATTGCTATGGGAATTTGGAGTTTGCTTGCTTATGGTCGATTTTTAAACGCAAAAATGGGATACGCATTTGGTGCCTACATAGTATTATTAATCGGAACTATTATTAAATTAGATAAAGGAAAATGAAAAATTCAAAATCGGAAATTGTAAAAGCTGCAAGATTTTGTCCAGAATGTGGATTCAAATTGGAAAACGGCGCAATGTTTTGCCCTAATTGTGGAACAAAAATAGATTTGCCTCAAATTACAAAGCAAATGTCATCGGTTGGTAAAGCAGATGTGACAACCAAAGGAAAAACTACATGTCCATATTGCGGTGAAGAAATTTTAGCGACAGCAAAGAAATGCAAGCATTGTGGAGAGTGGTTGGAGCGAGAAGAACAAGAATGTTCTGAAGAAAGTATTGATGCGCTGCAACAACAGCAGAATAGTATGCGCAGCGCAATAGAAGAAGCTCAATGGAACGAGTCCAATTCAGGAGCATTACCAATTCAAGCTGGAATTATTGCCATAGTAATGGGAATAATATTCAAGTCGTGGTGGGTCGGCCTTGGAACATTTTTTGGATATTTCATACTAATTATGCTGCCACGTATAGGTGTTGTCGTTTGTGTATTGCTTTCTCTGTTTTATGGATACATTGGGTATGTTATTGGCGCATTGTTTAGTACTGCTGCAGGATGGGTAATAGGAATAATCATCGGACTTGCTTCTTTGTCAATTAACCTAAGTTCACGAAAATGGTTTAAAGATTTTTAATATTACAATATTTGGTTATTCTTTATTCAATAAACGAGCAATCGAAAACTTTTTACAAATAGTTACTTATAAAAACAGATTTTGAAATGAAATGTAATGTATGTAATGCGGAAATAGCAGATGATGCGAAGTTCTGTCCTGTATGTGGTGCAAAAGTAGAACCAGAAAGCAAATGCCCGAATTGTGGTGCATCCATAAGCAAAGATGCTATATTTTGTACTGAATGTGGGTGTAAGATAGAAAGAGAGCGGAAATGCTCCAAGTGCGGTTCCAAAATCAATGATGGAGGCTTATTTTGCACAAATTGTGGAGCCAAGATTGATGCTGACAGGGACGATAACAACATCCCTCTTGTAGAAGTTGACAATAAAATTGACAAGCAAGTAGAAGCTCAACACACACATGTTTCTACCATGCCGTCACAAATTGCAAATGTTGAAAACAAAGACATCACCAAGGATGAAACAAATACAAAGGTCATTGTTTCGCAACTAAATGAAACTCCAGACAATACACTGAAATCAACTAACAAATCGGATTCATTTGACGCTAAGGCATACGAACCAGTAATATCAAATATTTATAAAAATGCCATTTGTGTGATTTTTGTGCTATGGGGAATTTCTGTAGTTTTTTCATTTATACCATATATCGGAAACATTCTGACGGGGCTACTAGGACTGGTTTGGTTTGGATTCTATATCTATTACATTGTCTGTCTTGGTCGTTTGATAAAAGTGCTACACGAAAATGATGTTCCAACAATAAAGAAGTTGCGACTTTCGTCCATTTTATTTGCTTCGCTACCTATTGTTGCAATAATTTGCTGGTTGGCATTATCATCTGTAAGCATATACGATTTTTCTCTTTTAAATACAATTGCCATCATTTTCGGTGTAATATCTTTTTGTATTATAATTTCTGCGATAACATTGAGAATTATAAGTTTTTGGAAACTAAAGAATTCTGTAACTTTTTCTGGCAAACAGGGTGCAAATACATTGTTTATTGCCACGATAATACTTGTTGGCAGTTTTTTGCTTGCATGTATTATTGGGCATATAGTAAGCGATGATATAGCTTTATATTTGATAATGGTGGCTTATCTTGTCACTATGATTATGACCTTTATCGGTTGGAAGAAGATAAAAGAAGCCGCAGAGTCGGATGTTTCAAATATAAGCACAGAAACTGATGGCAAAACAAAAACTAATACGTTGGAACATAGACACTATAAGGATGCCGATGGTAACGAAATAGAAACTATTGTATGCCCTAACAGATCGTGTGGGAAAGAAGTAAACGTTAAATTTGAAGAATGTCCTTTTTGTGGAACATCTTTGAAATCGCAAGAATCAACAGTAGAAAGTTAAAAATCAATAATATATGAAATGTTCAGAATGTAATGCAGAAATAGCGGATAACGCAAAGTTCTGCCCTGTATGCGGTGCAAAAGTAGAAAAGGAAGAACCTGTAAAGATTTGTCCAAATTGTGGAGAAGTGCTAAAGGACGGAGCAAAGTTCTGTGCGAAATGTGGGTGCAAGATAGAAAAGGAATGTAAGTGCCCGAAGTGTGGAACTGCAATTAAGGATGGTGCTAAATTTTGTCCAGTATGTGGAACAAAAATTGTCAGTGGCATTGAAGTTCCTACAACACCGCTAGCAGTATGCGAACAAGAAGTTCCTATTGGAACTACTTCAGAATCAGTGTCTGATGCCACTTCTACAGAAAATGCAAAAGGTCGGAAAAAGTCAGATAAGGTAATAATAATCGCAGCAATTGCTGTTCTTGTAGTAATAGTGATTACAATTATTGCAGTATCTTTATCGTCAAACTCTGATAGTCAGTCGAATTACTACTCGGAGAATGATTATGGCTATTCAAGTAATAGTAACTTAAGTAATACTTATTCTAATGAGTACATATCTTTCAAATATCCATGGAATTACAAAATAACAGATGTAGAAAAGGATGAAAATGGAGAAATTAGTTTTAATTGTGAGATAAAAGGAGATAACCTTTCTTGTATAACTATAGCTAGCGGTGAAGATGCAGGTTTGGCATACGCTTACGAACAAGAAATAAAAGAAATGAGCATAGAAACAATAAATACTATTAATAGTACTTTAACTTCGATATACTACGACATTAAATTCTCTACAATATCTAAAAAGACAGTAGGCAATTGTAAAGGGTATTTTTGCGATTTTACTGCAAAAGCATTTTCGGAAACTGTCAAGGGATACACTTTTGTTGGTGTTTATGTAAATTATTATGTAACAATAGTTACTCAAGCAGAAAGCGACAAGTATATGCAGCAACTTGATGAAATATTAAGCACATTGGATGTAAAAGCAGAAGCATTGGAAGGAGAATGGAGTACGATTCGATAGCAGATGTTTAAGGATACTGTTTTATCATGTCCTTTCGTATTTGAATATTAGCATTTGTAATACGCAAAGTAAGGCAATTTACAGCAGTTGGCAATAGTTGACTGCTGTTTTTATTTTATCGCAGTGTATAATAATTCTTCACCTCCATTTCTTGAAAATCATTCGTGTCTTATTTTTCAATCTTCAATCAAAAATCCTATATCGTCAATCGTAAATTGATTTATCTTTGCACAACAAAAATTTTGCACAATGGAATTTTATGATACGATAAAAGACCTTAACTGGGAGGAAGTTACAAAAAGCATTTATGCTAAGACGGATGTCGATGTGCGCCGTGCCTTGGGCAAGGAAACCTTGACGCTCGAGGACTTCAAGGCGCTGATTTCGCCCGCTGCCGAAAAATATCTCGAGCAGATGGCGCTGATGTCGCGAAACCTTACACAGAAGCGTTTCGGAAAGGTGATTTTGCTGTACATCCCTATGTACCTGTCGAACGAATGCAGCAACCACTGTATCTACTGCGGTTTCAACCACAACAACGACATTGCCCGCAAAACCTTGACAGATGACGAGATTATGGAGGAAATAAAGGTCATAAAGTCGATGGGTTACGACAATGTACTGTTGCTCACGGGCGAATGTCCGAGCATTGCAGGTGTTGACTACATTGAGCACGCAATAAGGCTTTGCCGCGACCATTTTGCCGCCATCAACCTTGAGGTGTTCCCGATGAAGGTCGAGGAGTACAAGCGCATGGAACAGGCTGGCTGCAACAGCGTTTACATATATCAGGAGACCTACAACGAAGGCCGCTACAAGATTTACCATCCCAAGGGAATGAAGAGCAACTACAAGTGGCGTCTCGGCACTCCCGAAAGGATTGCGCAGGCAGGAATTCACCGCGTTGGTCTTGGCGCACTTATCGGACTCGAGGAGTGGCGCACCGAAATGTTCTTCCTTGCTTCGCACCTGCGTTTTATGACGAAGAACTACTGGCGCACAAAGTACAGCCTTTCGTTCCCGCGTATGCGCCCTGCTGCTGGCGGTTTCCAGCCCAATTTTGTGATGAGCGAGAAGCAGTTTGCACAGACCTTGTGGGCATTCCGCATCTTCGACAACGATGTTGAAATGTCGATGTCAACGCGTGAAACCAGCAATATGCGTAATCATTTCATCACCCTCGGCGTGACATCGGTAAGCGCAGGTTCGCACACCGACCCGGGCGGCTATGCCCATCCCGACCGCGAACTGGAGCAGTTCCACATCAACGACGGTCGTTCGGCTGCCGAAATGGAAAAGATGATTCGCGCTCAGGGCTACGATGTCATTTACAAGGACTGGGACAAGACATTGAGGTAGAAAAATGTGCATAGTGGTTATGATGTTACATAATCACTATGCATTTATAATGAATAACCTCGGAGAGGTTACATATATATAGTAGAAACGTATATATTTGTGAGCGTTGGCGCATATTTTTGTCGCGAGAGCATACAAAAATTGTGACAACGTTACATTGTCTTCTATCCGTGAGTCTAAAGCACAATGTTAGAAAAACGGACAAAATTGTCAAATTTTATGTTGGAAAAACGGACAAAAAGTAGTAATTTTGCATTGGAAAAACGGACAAAATATGCTTAATAGAAAGATATACAAGCAATTAGAAGAATATTACAAACAAAATAAGAAAGCATTGCTTTTGACAGGTGCAAGGCAGACAGGAAAATCTTTCTCGATTCGCCATTTCGGAACTACACACTTCGATAGTTTTGTTGAGATTAATTTCCTTGAGAATCCAGATGCAAAAGATATAATCTCCGATGCAAAGGATAGCAGCGATATTCTTATGCGACTTTCCGTGCTGACAGATAAGCCTCTGATTGAAGGCAAAACCTTGATTTTTTTTGATGAGGTTCAAGAATGTCCGGAAATAGTGACTGCCATAAAATTTCTTGTGGAAGAAGGCAGTTACCAGTATATACTTAGCGGTTCGCTGCTTGGTGTTGAACTGAACGATCTGCGTTCAGAACCTGTTGGCTATATGGATGTTAAGGAATTATTTCCGCTTGATTTGGAGGAATTCTTTATGGCATTGGGAGTTGGCAACAACATAATTGACAATGTCAGGTTGGCATGGCAGCAAAAAAAGCCGGTAGATTCGTTTGTTCACGGCAAACTTATGGATTTGTTCCGACTGTATCTTATTGTGGGCGGAATGCCTGCTGTTGTCCAAAAGTACATCGACACCAACAATCTTCAGGAAGTGCTGAACGAACAGCAGTCAATCATAAGACTTTACAAGCGCGACATTGCCAAGTACGACAAAAACAACAAGTTGTACCTTGAAGAGATTTTCGATATGATTCCTGCAGAACTCAATGCAAAGAACAAGAGGTTTATACTGAAAAATCTGAACGAGAACATAAAGTTTTCGCGTTATGAGAACAGTTTCATTTGGATGAAGGATGCTGGTGTAGCACTGCCGACCTATAATGTCGAGGAACCCGTTGTGCCTCTGATGTTGTCTCGTTCGCGCAATCTGTTCAAGTTGTACCAAAGTGACATTGGACTGCTTGCCGCCCAATATGCAGATGGAATACAGTTGAGAATACTTGCAAATTCTGATGACATAAATTTTGGTTCCGTTTACGAAAATGCAGTTGCACAGGAACTTCATTCTCACGGCTTTGACCTATATTATTTTAATAGCAAAAAGCAGGGAGAATTGGATTTTGTTATTGAAAAGGACGGCAAGGTTATCCCGATAGAAGTGAAGTCGGGAAAGGATTATCAGAGGCACAATGCGCTGTCAAATGTTATGGGAAACAAGGATTATGGCATAGAACAGGCATACATTTTCTGCAACGATAATGTAAGAGAAACGGAAAGGCTGCTGTATTTGCCAATATATATGGTTATGTTTCTTGAACGCCAAACCACAATAAACATTGTTTACAAGGTTGATTTGTCGGGATTGCAGTAAATGTTGAATATGCCACAAAACAAAAATTACTGAAAATCTTGGCTTTCTTATCCTAATACACTTTTTGCCACTATTATAAGCATACAACACTATAAAAGTGTATATTTGCACCCGAAAATGACATTGAAATATGGCACTGCCTATCAACATAGAAGACCTGCTGAAAAAGAGGAAGGTGGAAGGTTCCAGAATAGAGTTCAAAAAAGGCTTGAATCCGACGGATGTGTATCGTAGTATATGCGCGTTTGCTAACGACTTCGACAATCTTGGCGGTGGTTATATTCTTGTTGGTGTAGAGGAGAAAAATGGTATTGCCAGTCCGGTTGCTGGTATCAATGTAGATGCTGTTGACGGAATCCTAAAGCAGATGGTTGGCTTCAACAATATGCTTGACCCATACTATTTGCCACGGACATCTGTCGAGGAAGTTGACGGAAAGCCAATACTGGTGATATGGGTGCCGTCTGGTGTGAACCGTCCATACGCTGTTCCCTCCGATGTTCTTGCGAAGGCTAAACAGATGAAATACTACATCAGAAGCGGTTCTAGCAGCATTGTAGCAAAGGGCGAGGTTCTCGAAGAACTTAGGGATATGGCCAACCGTGTGCCTTTTGACGACCGTCCGAATCCAAATATTGCAATGAGCGACATATCTATGGTGCTTTTGCGCGACTATCTGGCGAAAATTGATAGCAAGTTGGAAGCGTCCTTGTTCACGCAGCCACTGAGCCAGACTTTGGAGCAGATGGATTTGATGGATGGGCCAACTGAGAATAGGATGATTAAGAATGTGGCTGCTATGATGTTTTGCGAACATCCCGAAAAGTTCTTCAAATACACGCAGATTGATATAGTAACCTTCCCCGAAGGACGCACAAATGGTCCTAATAACTTCAGCGAAACAACTATCCGTGGCAGTGTCCCGCAGTTGATAAACGGTGCTTTGACCTATCTGAAGAACAATATAATCAGGGAGTTTGTGGTAAAGCAAAGGGATGTACCCGAAAGCATTCGTTACTTTAATTACCCTGTTCAGGCATTGGAAGAAATTATAGTTAACTCGCTATATCACCGTGATTATCAACTATACGAGCCAATAGAAATTTCTATTGAGCCAGAAGGAATACATATTCTCAGTTTCCCTGGACCTGACCGCACAATATCCAATGTTGCCATTAAGGAAGGAGACAGGCTTATTTCGCGTCGCTACCGCAATCGTCGTTTGGGCGATTTCCTAAAGGAAATGGATTTGACCGAAGGACGCTCTACTGGTATTCCTACCGTACAGGATGAATTGCAGAAAAATGGTTCTCCGCGTGCCACTATTGAAACCAACGATGAGCGCAGCTTTATTAATGTGTTTGTGCCAATCCACGAGGGTTGTGGCGACAAGGTGATACTAAACGACACGGAAAACATTTTTGACACTAAAGGTGAAACTAAAAATGTCACAAAAGAGTCCGAGTGTGTTACAAAAGAAAACAAGAATGTCATTAAAGCTGACAATCAAGGTGTTATAAAGAGTATCTCTAAAAGAAAATCCAAGAATGTCACTAAAGATTTGACTGTAGATGTCATAAAAGAACCTCAATATGTTACAAAAGAACTGTCTGAGCGTCAAGAGATTATTATTAGTTTGATACGGCAGAATCCTTTGGTGACAACCTTAGAAATGTCACTAAAGATTAATGTTGTCACAAGAACAATTAAGCGAGATATTAAAGACCTTCAATCCAAAGGAATTATAACTCGTGAAGGAGGACGCAAGGAAGGTCGTTGGGTAATAATAAAAATTCCATATTAATAAATATCTATGCTTACCGATTACGAACTCGAAAGATACCAGCGGCAGATTGTTCTTCCGAACTTTGGTGCAGAAGGACAGGAAAAACTGAGAAATGCCAAAGTTTTGGTTGTTGGCGTTGGCGGTTTGGGAAGTGTTGCTTCGTTGTACCTCACTGCGGCTGGAATTGGAACAATTGGCTTGATGGAGAAGGATGTGGTTTCGTTGCACAATCTTCAGCGTCAGGTACTCTACCGCGAAGACGAAATTGGTCAGTCGAAGCTTGAACTTGCTGTTAAGACGCTTCATCGTCTGAATAGTGAAGTGAAACTTGTGCCATACGACACATTTTTGACTGCCGAAAATGCCAAATCTGTTGTCGCAGACTATGATATTGTTGTAGATTGCACCGACAACTACACGGCGCGTTACCTAATAAACGATACCTGCGTGGCACTCGGCAAGCCGTTCGTATATGGAACTATTGGCGACACAAAAGGTCAGTTGGCGGTGTTCAACTACCTGCCGCCGTGTGCCAACTATCGCACCTTGTATCCAAACGAGAAGGAACTTGTTGCGCTCGGAAATGTAAATCGTGGCGTGATGGGTGTTCTGCCGTCGGTGATTGCCTCGATGGAAGTCAACGAAGTGGTAAAGATGATTACAGGCGTAGGCACTGTGCTAAAAGACACCTTGTTTATGATAGACCTCGCCACAATGGAAACGATGAAATTTAAATTGCCGGTAGGGTAGTGTGTTATTTTATCATCGCCTTTGCTTCGTTTAGGAATTCCTCGTCGATGCCAAAGATTTCGGCGATAGTGAGGCCTTCGGTCGGAACTTCTTCCTCGGTGGTGCGCACGAGCGAATAATCCATATACCTATTGATATTTTCAGGAGTTACCTTTGTGCCTTCTGGAACTTGCAGTCCCTTTACTCTCAGTCGGTTGCATTGTGCGGTTATGCCGTTGTAGTGGGTGGTGATGAGGCTGCGTGTTGCATGGCGTGATAGAATCTTTATGAATGCATTGACCAATGCACGGCCTTCGCTGGGGTTGGTGGTGCGGGCAAGCTCATCGACGAGGGCAAGAATCTTTTGTCCAGACTTTACCGCTTTGAGAATCTTGTCGATGTTGAGCATTTCGATTGCAAACGACGACAATCCGTTCACTTCTGATTGGGCATCGCCAATGCTGGTCATAATTTCTTCTACCATAGCTATTTCGGCGCTCTCGGCTGGCACGAAGAAACCAAACTGGAACATCATCTGTATGAGCGACATAGTCTTGAGCACTACCGTTTTGCCCGACATGTTTGCACCCGTTATCAGGTTTGGCGTGTCGTCGAAGTGCAGGTCGATGGGCTGGAATTCGTTGCCGCGTTCCTTTAGCGATTCGGCAACAACGGGATTGAATGCGCCTTTTATGGTTGTGTCGTTTGCAGAAATTGACGGTTTGCAAAGTTTGAAGTCGCGGGCGAGCAGAGCCTTTGCCAGTAGCATGTCCAAGTATGCAAGCTGGTCGTAGTTGGCTTGTATGGCATCGCTGTAGTTGCGTAGTTTCTCGGACAGATGTTCGCGTATGCGGTCCTCGATTTCGATGCATTCGAGGCGGATGCGTTCGGCTTTTTCGTTTTCATTGGCATTTTT
>CACWOG010000027.1 GCA_902762455.1 uncultured Bacteroidia bacterium
TGTTTACTACAGTATTGTCGCAGTTGACAATGTCGATGTCGGCGGTAATCTTGAAATATGTATCATCGCCGCAATTGTAAATTTCGAATCCCTTGTAAGTTGATGTGGACTGGTTTTCCGACTGTAGCATAGCTTCTGCAAACTGAGCCCATTCCTCGGCGTTGTCGATGGTGAGAGGATTGTCGGTGGTGCCATCAGTATCGTTTGACTTTGTGCGGAACGATACAATGTCGCCGAAGACGGTTCGGTCATCGTATTTTGCAAATGCACGGTAGTAGTAGTTCGTTTGCGGTGTAAGATCTGTAATTTGCCTTGTGAAAGTATTTCCGCTGTATGCCATGCGCAGAGTATCAAGAAGTTGATTTTCGTTTTCACCGAAAACAAACCCCACCTGTGTGATTTCTGTTTCCCTGTCGATGACTATTTCTGCGCCTAATGTCGCAGATGTAGAGTTGCGAGGTACCACGAGAGTGGTTACATCGAATGGCGGCAATTTTTTTATCATAACATTGTCTACTGCTGCTGGTGGACTATAACCTCCGCTTCCATCGTTTTTCCAGAAGAATGTCAGGTTGTATATGCCCGCATTTATATTCAACTTGCTTTTGTTGTGCTTCCAGCCCATCTGTTCCGACATTACTCCTGCGGTACTAATGTCTATCCATCCTGCTGGTGTAGTATTGTTGGTGCTACTCATGCCGTTGTTTGTGCCGCCAGAAAGGTTTTGTGAAAGTGAATCGGGGACTAGGAATGCCCTCAGAAGGTCGTAGTTGCTTTCTCCTCTTACACGCCTGTCGAAATCGAACTGATATTTGTCGGTTTCGGTTATGTTTATTTTGCGGGAAGCGTAGATGTATGATGTAGCACCAGTATTATATGTATAATTTTCACCGCCATCGTCAGATATGTATAGGGATTTTTCGCCGCCGTTGTTTACTGCATAACCTATGTGCCACTTGTTTGTCTGTCTGCCGTTGTTGAGTATCCAGTTTGCATTTTCTTGAGCATCCTCAAAGTCGCAGTTGTAAGGTTCGTAGTCTATATCTACTGCGAGTGGCTCTACTTTGTAAACAGGACGGATTGAAAGTCCAATATAGCGATAGCAGTTGGTTGTGTTGTAATCGTTTGAATAGGAGTAGTTGTACCACGCGCTGTTCGGGTTGTCTGTGTAGAGCGAACTCGACCAGTAACAGCTTGACATTTCGTAGCCGAGACTAACATCGTTACGCCAACTGGCAGCGGGCAGGAAGATTGTGTTGCCATTATATCCTGTTATAAGAAGGCCAGTCACTCCATTCTGCTCAGTCCATTCCTGTGTGCTGTTATAGAGCAACTCTTCAAATTCCTCCTTTGTAGGCATACGCCATTCTCCGCCCCAGTTTACGGCAGCCGCATCATCGATTGCCTCCAATGTAATCAAGCTGTCGGAAAAGCCGTTGTTGCCAAATTCGGCGTTATTGCAATATTTTGTAAGGGTATTTTCGTCTCCGTTGCTATATCGGTAATTTTCCCATGTGTATCCTTGTTCATAACCATCGAGCCAAGTCGTATCTGTACCATTAACAGAATAATGCGGTGATGTTTCGCCCCAAGCAAAATAATCGCCATATTCATTTGGTGTTGTTGCTCCAATGTTGGTTGTAGCCCACATTGTGCCGCTCGGCAAGCCGAGGTTAACATAGTAGTGGTCGCTCAACTCTCCTGCTGGAGTATTAAATGATTTTATTTCGCCATAGCCGGTTTCATCGCTGTTGGTTGCGTAGGCACGGTAGTAGTAGGTTGTGCCGGTGGCAAGGCCTGTAAGCGAAGCCGAAAATTCGGTTGTTTCTGTTTCACTCTGTATGGTGTCGGTAAGATTTCCGCGGTTAGTGCCGTATATAAATCCGCGTTCGATAACTTCAGAGCTTCCGATTTTAATTATGCTTCCGTGCAGAGTTGCTGTAGTAAGAGTTATATTGTCTGTTGATTTTGTTGCTACAGTAGGAGAGGGACGGTAAACCGCACGAACTGATTGTCCTTCGTAGCGGCTGTTGTCGTCCAAGAGCTGATTGCCCGAATAGAAGATGAAGCGTCCTGAGCGGTTCGTGCTGGCAGTGTAAAGTGATGAAGACCAGTAGGTACCGTAGGAACCAACATCGCGAAAGCCATTCGATCCGTGGGTACCAGCAGCGGGCATGAAAATAGAGTTGCCGTTTGGTCCTGTATATAAGCGACCGTTTACACCGTTCTGTGTTGTCCAAGTGCAAGTACAATTGTTAATAAGTTCCTGAACTTCTTCATTTGTAGGCATACGCCATTCGGCTCCCCAGTTGGCGTTGGCGGCATCGTCGATGGCCTCCAAGGTGGTAAGCGCATCAGTAAAGCCGTTGTCACCATATTCAGCATTATTGCAATATTTGGTGAGGGTGCTTCCGCTTCCATTGCAATATTGGTAGGTTTCCCAATTGTAGTTTTCTTTTGGCGTTGTTTCTCCCCAAGCAAAGTAGTCGCCATAGCCCACGGTATTTTCGGCACCAATGTTCATATTTGCCCATTTTGTACCGTTTGGCAGTCCAAGGTCAACATAATCTTGTCCGGCGTATTGTCCACAGGTTCTGAACGATTTTATTTCTCCGTAGCCTGTGCCGTCGCTGTTGGTTGCGTAGGCACGGTAGTAGTAAGTTGTATTGGGTGTAAGTCCCGTAATCGTAGCCGAAAATTCAGCGATATCATCAGTACTTGTAATATTTTCTGTAAGGTTTTCTGTGTCAGTGCCATATTCGAATCCATATTCAATAATATCGGAAGCACCCTGATTTACAATCACGCCGTTCAAAGTCGCATAGGTTGAACCAATTTCGTATGCAGATGATGTAACAACGACAGGATTTATAAGTTGTTCTATGTGGATATTGTCGATGGCAGCTGGAGGCATAGTACCAACGCTGTTATCGTTTTTCCAGAAGAAAACGAGATAGTATAAACCTGCTTCAAGCTCTTTCTCAGCATAACTATGCTGCCAATCAGAATGGTCATTAAGCGTTGAAATGTTTCCCGCATCCATCCATTCTGATGGCGTATCGGTATTGTTTCCTTCCATACCATTGCTTTGTCCTGCCGATAGGTTTGGATTTAGCATGGTTGGGATAATAAATGCTTTCAGAATGTCATAGTTATTTTCTCCGTTTGCCCTCCAGTCAAATTCTATTATATATTTACCATTATTGTCTATATTTATTTCGCGGAAGCAATATACAAACGAAGACGCACTGATGGTGTATGTATTGCTTGAACCACCATTGTCGCTAATGTACATTCCGTTTTCCCCGCCATTGTTTGCAGTTGTACCAATGTACCACTTGTTTGTCTGGTTACCGTTGTTAAGCAGCCAGTTGTTATTTTCTTCTTCATCCTCAAAATCGCAAGTATATGGCAAGGTAATGGGAATTTGTTCGGTACGGAAAATTGTGGGTTTCCAAGCGCTTTGGTCATTATCCGAGCACAATGCACGTACATATATATAATATAACGTAGAACTCCTTAGTCCTGTTACAGAATAGGTGGAATCGGTTACCGTTATAATATTTCCTGAAACATTGAGAGCATCTTGTTCAAGTTCTCTTGTCGAAACTACAATATTCCATGATTGGGCAGTGCCATGTTCGCTCCAACTTATTGTGGCTGATTCGGTTGTAATGTCTGTCGCCTGCAGGTTACTTACCATCTGGCAGGTTGGACACGATACAAAATGCATTACTGACGAGACCATAGCACCAGAACCTGAGAATATTTCCTCGCCGTTGGCGTCAACTACCTCATAAGCTGTTAAATATTCATCAAAAGCTCCTGCAATCCAGTTGAAATAAATATCCCTGTTTTTGCAAACAGGAAGTGTTCCTGTTTTTGATGTTTCTCCATTTTCCAATTTCCAAGTAGCAAGTATTATGTTTGTTTCTACATCAACCACTTCAATAGCAGCGCCATACCAACCATGTCCATAGTTTTCTGGATCATAAAGTTCATAGCTTATTTCACACATATCTTCGGATGCACAAAATGCTGTATAAAATGTTCTTTTTTTCCATCTGCTCTTGTCGTCATCCGAGCATACTGAGCGAACATATACATAGTATTGTGTACCGATAGTTAGTCCTGTTGCGGAATAAGAATGTTCAGCCAAAGAAATTATGTTATTGTAACTTAGGGCATTATTATCAAGTTCGGTTTCCGAAACAATTAGTTCCCAACTTGTAGCCAGACCTTGTTCCGTCCAACTTATTGTAGCCGATTCGGTAGTAATGTTGGCAATTGTAAAGTCGGCAACAACTCGACAAGAAGAACAAGACATCGTATATGACACAGGCGAAGACAACGCTCCTATGCCAGAGAATATTTCATCTCCATTAACATCAAATATCTGATATATAGTTTCCTCGGGATATTCGCCATTAACCCATTCAAACCTTATTTTTCTGCCGTTGCAAAGAGCAAGCGTTCCTGTTGCCGACGAACCACTGTTTATTGTCCATGTTGCTAGCACCTCGTTTGTTGTCGCATCAACGACATTGATGGCATTGCCACTCCAATCGTCTCCGTAGCTGTCGGAAAGTTCGTAGCGTATTTCGCACATATTTTCAGGACTGCATGTTGTTGTAAATGAAACAACATTGCTCACAACTTCCGTATCAAGAGTTATGTGAACTTGATAGTAGTACTGCGTACTTGCCTGCAGTCCTGTAAGTTCGATTGAAAACTCATCGTCTGTTACTGTTCCGCTAGGACCTGCTTCCATATTATCATCCAGTATTCCGTACCACACTACCGCAGTCGAATTTTCGGGAATATTGGTTACACTACCGCTTATGAGTGCTGAATTTGCAGTTATTTCAGACGTTGGATTAAGCGTAATCGACTGCCCGAACGAAGCAAATGCGGCAAAAAACAACAATATAGCACAAAATGCTACTTTTGAAAATAGTTTGTGAGGCATATATTCTTTCTTGTCCCTCTTATATAAGTTCCTCATAATAGAAAAATTTAGCAATTTTAAGCGAACAAATGTAATAATTTTTTTTATAAAAAATGGTTTGGGTGTTAAAAAAATTAAAAATTGCATTTGTAGTGGACTAATTGTATGTTTCTGGACAAAAGGGCGAAAAAAGACCAGTCTGGCAGGTTGCCCCCACAAGCGTTAAGGCCTTTAACGTTCTTAATGATGGGGGCAAAGACTGTCAGCCTTTTAGCCTTTTAGCCTGCGAGACTGTAAGCCTGCTAGCCTGTTAGCCTTCTAGCCTATCTAAAAATCGTCACCTTCCTAATTGCCATTTCTCCTTCCGTAGAGATTAACAGTACATTGTACAATCCCGGATTCCAGCCATCGCAGTTGATGGTTATGCGTTCGGCTTCGGTGTTTTCGATTTCGGTGATGAGCTGACCTGTTGTGTTGTAAATTTGTACTATTGCAATATGCTGTCCCTCGATGAAGAACTGACCGTAGGTCGGGTTGGGGTAGAGGGTGATGTTGTCGGCTGACCATTCGGCGATTACATCGGCAAATACGCACTCCTCGTTGGAAAGTTTGTACATTCCATGTTCGCAGTCGCTTTCAACCACATAGCAGTAATTGCCAGCTTCGGAAACATTGTTGGTGTAGGAAATGTCACTTGTTGCTCCAATAAACTCATCGTCCCTGAAAATCCTGTAGTTGACAGCACCTTCACATTCTGTCCATTTGAGGATTACCGAGTTGCCAATGGCATCGGCTGTCAGAACTGGGGTTTCGGTGCATACGCCAGTCAGGATTCTCATACAAGTCTCACCAGAAATTTCATTGCAGGAACCGCTTCCCATGTGTGCAACCACGGTGTAGCAGTAGTCGGTTTCGGCAACGACATCTGTGTCAACAAAGTATGTCGTGTTGAGGTTCTCGGCAAGTGATTCACTATCCCTGTAGATGTTGAAGTAGTCAACATCGGTGGGCGGATTCCACGATACGGTTATCGTTTTGCCATCGCTTCTTGCTTCGACAAACAGCGGAATGTCGCAAGGACTATCCTTGATTTCTGCGCAGACGGTGTCGGATGCTTCCGACAGGCAGGTGTAGCCAGCCGACGATAGTGCGCGTACATAGAAGCAATGTTCGCCGAGAGGAAGTCCTCTATAAGTTACAGATGTATCGCTAAGCGTGTCTATTGCGTATTGCGATGAAGTGTTGTAAACCAAGTACGAAACACTTTCGTATTCGCCAAGTTCCACAGGCGACCATTCCAAGGTGATTGTGCTATTGTCGGTTGTGGCGGTAATCCGCTGTACGGCGTCGCATTCTGGAGCAATTGACGAAATGGTTACAATTACATCGTTCGACTGCCGTCCCATAACGGCTGCGCGATACCTGATGGTAGATGCGTATTCGCCAGTTTCGGTTGCGAATGCTCTTACCGCTATGTTTTCGCTTTCGTTAGGCGCGATTGAACCGCACTTCCTTTCCGCCCTTGCTATGCTGTTGGTACGACCAATTTCATAGGTCGCTATGGTGTTGTTTCCAGATGGATTCTGGACATTGGCGAGCAGCACGAACTTGCCTTCGCAGACATATTCCGAAGCGCATATACCTCCAGCAAGAGAAGCATCGCTAATTTCGATGTCGTCGAGGTAGTGAATCTTGTCGGTAAAGTCGTTTGCGCTGATGTCGAACTGCCTTATGCAAGCCGATGGACCATTGTCCTGCGAAGTCTGCGAGAACAGCCACAGGTAGGGCCCTCCAGCCGAGAGATTGTCGAATGCCGAGCTATAGACATTGGCAAGGTCGCTCCTTATTTGTTGCGAAGTTCCGCTTGTGGTGTCAATCCTGTACAGCGAGTTCCAGTCGCCTGCAAGCAGACTTCCGTCCTGATGGTTGAACGAGCAGTGGCGGATTTCAGGAATGTCGGTTTCGATGTTGCCAAGCAAAGTCTGGTTGTCGAGGTCAAGCTTGTAGATAACATTTGTAGCATCCGTTCCGTAGAAGTAGTTTTCGTTGTATGACAAATTCCTAATCATACCGACATTCTCAATGAAGAATGTTTCGACATACTCGCCGCTTGGGGTGTATCTGTTGAACTCGCCCGGACGCATCCACGACGATGTGTAGATGAAGAATCCATCGGTAGCTACTGCCTGCTCGGCGTTCTCGCGGGTTGCGAAGGTCTGTATGCTGTCCCATAGGCTGCGTGTGCTGCGACGCTGTATTGTCGAATCTTCTACAAGCGCAAGCCCTTCGTATTCAGTTATAGAGCTCCAAACCAATGTGCCGTTGCCAGTATTGGTAATGGTGATAGTGTCGGTCTGTTCCAGATACGGGTATGTGGTCAGGCTGATGTTGTCGGAGGTAATGATTCGCGGTGAGTTGAGTGCGATGTTGATAGCAGTATCTCCCTGAATATCAATAATCTCGCTATGTGAAATGTATTCCACTGCCGATACTCGCAAAGTCTTTCGTCCGCGAAGGACTTCGAGCGAATACTGACCTTCCGCATTAGTGTAGGTAACATTATTTCCAATTGTAACCCTTGCGTTAGGAATGAAATCGCCGGTATAGTCGTCGGTGATTACACCACTTATTATTCCGTTGCAGTTGTCGGCGTAGGTAAGGGTAAGCGTTACAACGCTGTCGCAACCAACCGAGTTTGTCAATGTCACTGTGTATGTGCCAGCCTCGTTGAAAGTTTCGCCTCCGTATGTGTAAGGAACTCCTGCGCACATAAGGTCGGCAAACTCGCCAGTACTGCTGTGGTTTATGGTGAGGCGCAAGGTTACAACCGAGTCGCAGCCTTCGGCGGTATGCAATGTCTGTGTGTATTCGCCTGTTTCGGTGTAGGTAGTGCCATTCCATTCGTAGGAGTTGCAAGCAGTGTCGGCAATTGAAACTGCGATTTCATCGGGCGTTGTGATTTCAATCGAACTTGTTGCACTACATCCGTTTGCATCGGTAACGATAACTGTGTATTCACCTTCTGCAAGGTTGCTCAAAGTTGCACCGGTCTGTGCTTCAGGAGTATTCCACGCATAGCTGTATGGTGCGGTGCCACCTTCCACACTTACAGTTGCGTGACCGTTATCCTGTCCGAAGCAACCGTTGCTGAAATCGCTGATAGTTGCAACAGGTATTTCAAAGAATGTAATATGCAGCTTGTAAATGCTGTCGGTATCGCTATCTATCTGTCTGCGAATTGTATAGTCGCCGCTTGCTGTAATGATTGTGTCGTGGTATTCGTATTGTGTTCCGCAGTATGGTAATGTATCGTAAACATAATATGAGCTTCCCTTCACACAGCGGACATTGAAGCCGTAATCTTTTCCGATGCTGCCACTCAAAAGGTCGGCGCTTCCAGAATAAATTCTGTGGTAGTAGGCTTCGTCGGTATTGCTTGCGGTAGCCGACCAGAAAGCTGCATTTTCATAATTAGTATCGTAACCGCCTGAGTATATGGCATCGAATCCGCTTGCAGCAAAATATCTCGATTCGGCAATAGTTTTGCCGTCACTATATATCCCAGATACCATCTGTGAACCAGCATCTCTTTCGCTTCCTCCAAGAGTGTCGTAAAGTTCCTGCCATTCGGCTTCGCTTGGCAAATGCCAGCCATTGGGGCATACGCCCTGTACTCCGCTAGGATTTTCGTTGCTGCTACTTGCTAGATTCATTGCAGCCGGCCAGTTGTACTGATAGGTCCAATATTCTGTACAATATGATGCGCGGTAGCGGTAAGGCTCAGTTAAACTTGTTTCGGTTGTTCCTTGTGGAATATCGCCGGCATAATCCAAATCCTCGGCCATCCAGATTTGGTTGCCAATTCGGATAGTAGAATATTGATGGTTATCGCGGTCATCGATGAAAGAACCGTAGGTGTAGAACGAAAGTGTATCGCTTAGTAATGTGCCAAATTCGCTTATTTCTTCGGCATAATAGTAGTATTTGGTATCTGGCTCAAGGTTTGTGATTTCTGCATAAAAATACTCATTTGTGCTATTGTAGTGAGGCACGACTCTATAGTTAATGTTATTCCTGTTGGTGCCATAATAGAAGAACAAGGAATTTTCGGTTAATGTTAAATTTGTATAATGGATTTTTATATCAGCAGAGGTTGTGCTTCTATCCATCGGGTAGTCAACACTTATATCCAGCGTTAAGCTATTTATGCTTATGTTGTCGATTGCAGCAGGAGGATTTTCACCGTCACCATCATAGTTTACCCAATAGAATATGAGGTTGTAGTTTCCTTCGTCAATATTTATTATTTTTCTGAAGTTCTGCCACGAAGTTACATCTGACAGCGGTTCTTCTGTTATCATAATCCAGCCAGATGGAAGATTGTTCAGGTTGTTTCCGCCAGACAAATCGAAATCTGATGATACAGGAGCCAAGAATACACCTAAAATAGCCGAATAGTTATCTCCATCGCCATTTGATCTCCAGTCGAAACTTATTTCATAAATGCCATCCTCATCAATATCTATGGTACGGTAGGCGTAAACATCCGAAGTCAAGTGATTGTCATATTCGTTGCTTACACCATCATCATCGGAAATATACAAGCCATTTTCGCCACCGTTGTTTGCAGTCGAGCCTATATGCCATTGGTTTGTCTGGTCACCGTTTGCGAGAGTCCAGTTGGTGTTTTCGGTGACATCCTCGAAATCGCAGGTATATGGTATGATGGCAGGAATCTGGGGGGTAGTGAATGAATAGCTTCTCCATTTGCTTTCGTCGCTTCCCAGACATAACGCGTGTACATACACATAATAATAGGTGGAAGATGTCAAACCTGTAGCGACATAGGTAGAATCGGCACTCTGTACAATAGCACCGTTACTATCGAGAGCGTTGTCGTCAATTTCTTCATCCGAGACGATTATTTCCCAGCTTTCGGCAGAGCCATAGTCGGCCCACCTTATTGTTGCCGATTCGGTTGTAATTTCTGTAGTGCGAATGTTCTTTACAGGTCTGCAGGTTGGACAGGAAACTGTGTACAATTGAGAATGTGAGGTAGGAGAATCAAGTCCATAATAAGAATCTATTACATCGCCATTGGCATCGAATATATGATAAGAAACAAAATCGGGGTATTGCCCTGCAGTATAATCTATCCTGATTTCCTTGCCGTCGCAGACATCCACAATTCCTGTCTCCGAATAACCTTGATTAATTGTCAAGGTTGCAATGGCAATTTCCGATTCCACATCAATTATATTTATAGCACCACCACTCCAACCGATACTAATTTCACTTGCAAGTTCGTAGCTTATTCCACACATATATTCGGGAGCACAAACTGTTGTAACAAATGCTCTTTTTTTCCATCTGCTCTTGTCGTCATCAGAGCATACAGAGCGAACATATACATAGTATTGTGTAATGCTAGTTAGTCCTGTTGCTGAATAATACGGATCCGTCAGGATTGCGGTAGGAGCAGAAACTTCGAGAGCATCGTCGTCAAGTTCTGTTTCCGATACAATCAGTTCCCAACTTGTAGCAGTTCCTTGTTCCGTCCAGCTTATTGTAGCCGATTCGTTAGTAATGTCGGCAATTGTAAAGTCGGCAACAACCCGACAAGAAGAACAAGACATTGTATATGACACCGGCGAATACATAGCTCCTGAGCCAAAGAATATTTCATCTCCATTAACATCAAAAATCTGATATGAAGATTCTTCGGGATATTCGCCTTCAACCCATTCAAATCTTATTTCCCTGCCATCGCAAACTTCCAATGTTCCAGTTGCCGAAAAGCCATCATCAATTGTCAAAGTTGCAATAACTATTTCTGTTTCCACATCAACAACATTGATAGCACAACCATTCCATCCGTCGCCATAGCTGTCGGCAAGCGAGTAGCTTATTTCACACATATCTTCATCAGAACATTTTGTATTGAATGCTACTATTTCACCGTAACCAGTGCCGTTACTGTTGGTTGCGTAGGCTCGATAGTAATATGTCGTATTTGAGGCAAGGTTGGTGAGCGAAACAGAAAAATCGTTTGTTTCATCGGTGCTCTGTACTATTTCGGTAAGATTTCCCTCGTCGGTACCATACTCGAATCCGCGCACAGTAATGTCAGAAGCACCATGACTTAATATGCTTCCGTGCAAAGTTGCCGAAGTAGCACTTATGTCAGAAACAGAAGATGTGGCAACAATAGGATTAGCAACTTTGGTTACGCTAACATTGTCGATTGCGGCAGGTGGATTTAAGTCGCCACCATTATCTTCGTTTGCCCAGTAGAATATGAGATTGTAGTTTCCTTCGTCAATATAAATTGTATTGCTGAAGTTTAGCCAGAAAGGTGCTCCTGCCAATGGTTCTTCGGCTATAACTATCCAGCCGTCGGGCAAAACAGTCAGATTGTTTCCACCCGACAAATCGAAATCAGACGATACTGGAGCCATGAATACACCAAGAATACCATCAAAATTATCGACATCACCAAACGACCGCCAGTCAAAACTTATTTCATAAAAGGCGTTTTCGTCAATGTCTATGGAACGATATGCGTACACAACTGATTCTGATGTGCTTGTGTATGCGTTGGTTGTTCCGCCATCGTTCGATATGTAAAGACCATTGTTCCCGCCGTTGTTTGTTGCTGAACCAATGTACCATTTGTTTGTCTCGTCACCGTTTGCTAGTACCCAGTTGGCGTTTTCGGTGTCATCTTCGAAGTCGCAGTCGTATGGCAGAGCAGCAGCGATGCTTCTTGTGTTGCGGACACAGCGTACAGAGTTGCCGAAGTCCTTGCTATTAAGGTCTGAATAAAGTGTAGTATATGTGCTTATAATATCTTTGTGGTATATTAAATCACTATTGTTCACACTTGTAGTTGTTGTCCAGAAACGGGTTATGTGACCAAATTCTATGCTTGTGCCACTGTAAACACCTGCTGGCAATGCATTGAAGCCTGTTGCCCCGAAATATTCCGATTGTTTCAAACTTCCGTAGAACCATGAGTCTGCATATCCAGCAAGCATTGAGCCTGTATTGTTGCGTCCCAGATAATCATCAAGTTGCACCCACTCCTGTTCGCTTGGCAAGTGCCATCCTTCGGGACAAATGCCCTGTACTCCGCTTGGGGTTTCGTAGCTGCTTTCTTCGCCGTTCATTGCAGCAGGCCAGTTGTAGAGGTAGCCGTAAGTCGAAACATTATATTCGTTTCCGTCGGGATAGTAGAGGTAAGGCACGGTTTCGCTTATTTCCGTTCCCAACTGTATGTTGCCTGCGTAGCGCAGGTTTTCGGCCAGCCAAGTCTGGTCGCCGATGGTTACAAACGAATATATGTTGCCGTCGCGATTGTCAATGAAGAAGTTGGTTGCCTTGCATATACTTATGTTGTCGATTGCGGCAGACGGGTTATTACCATAATAGTAATCATCATTTTCCCAGAAGAAAGCAAGGTAGTACATGCCTGTTTCCTCAATGTTCACAGCCGTTCTGCTGTGCTGCCATTCCGGTTGTTCCGACATTATTTCCGTACTGCATATATTTATCCAGTCTGGATCGTAGCCTGCACCCGGGGCAAGGTCGGGGTCGATAGAGGCAGGAATGAGGAATGCCCTAAGGTAGTCGTAATCTTCGTTTCCGGCTGCTCGCCAGTCGAAATCGAATTGGTATAGGTCGGCGGTGGTTATGTTTATTAGGCGATAGGCGTATGTGGATGATGGCTCGGCGAAGTTGTATGAATTGTGCGCACCATCGTTTGCGGAAATGTACAGTCCGTTTGCTCCGCCGTTGCTGGCAGCAGTGCCAATATACCACTTGCTTGGCTGTCTGCCGTTGGCAAGTACCCACTGGGCATTCTCGTCGGCATTCTCGAAATCGCAGCTGTATGGTTCGTCGCCTAATTCAAAAGCAGTTGGCGCTACCTTGTAAACCGGACGAACACGAGCAGGGTTGCTTCTCTCAGAATCCCATATTGATACATCCGAGTCGGATTCGGAATCTCCTGAATAAAGAGACATATACATTGCCAATGTCGGATTGTCTGTGTATAAAGAACTTGACCAATAGTTTCCTGATGTAGAATAGCCTTCGTAAATATTAGTAGGTATGAAAATGCTATTGCCGTTGCTGCTAGTCGCCTGCATTCCTCTTATTCCGTTGATTGTAATCCAAGTCGTATTGCAATAGTCAATAAGCTCCTGAATATCTTCCTGAGTAGGCATAATCCAGTCTTCGCCCCAGTTTACGGCAGCGGCATCGGCATCGGCAGGAAGCGTTGCTGGATTGTCGGAATATGTGTAATTGTTCTGGGTATATTCATCCTTAGTTGTTGTTTCGCCCCAAGCATATTCGTTTCCTAAATCTTCGAAATTTGTTCCACCTACATTACAAGTAGCCCACATTGTGCCGCTTGGCAAGCCAAGGTTAACATAGTAGTGGTCGCCCAATTGACCGCTCGGTGTCCTAAAAGATTTTATTTCGCCATAGCCGGTATCGTCGCTGTTTGTTGCGTATGCACGGTAATAGTAGGTCGTATTGGGGGCAAGACCTGTAAGCGTAGCGGTAAATTCGTTTGCCCCCAGTTCGCTCTGTATGGTTTCGGTAAGATTGTCGGGATTGGTGCCATATTGGAATCCGCGTTCAATAACATCCGAATTTCCGTTGTCGTAGAAGAGTCCGCTCAAGGTTGCCGAAGATAGTGTTACATTGGATTGTGAAACAGTTGCCAAGTAAGGTGCCACCCTGTAAACTGCCCGCACTGGTAACCCATCGTATCGGTAATAATCACCTAACTCCGCTCTAGTGCCAGAACCGAAAAGAAGAGTAGTTGCTTCGCTTGGATAGCTCGAATATAGAGAATTCGTCCAGTAGTGGTTCGACATACCATTATATATGCCAGGCAAGAAAATGCTTCTCCCGTTAGGTCCTGTAAACAGGCGGCCTGTAACACCATTCTGGGTTGTCCATACATGAGAACAATAGGTGTACAATTCTTCCGCTTCGTCGGCTATAGGCATACGCCATCCACTGCCCCAGTTGGCTGTTGCGGCATCGTCGCTTGCTTCGAGGGTTGCCAAGTTGTCGGTGAAACCGTTGTTGCCGAAGTCTGGGTTGTTGCAATACTTGGTCATAGACTCATCACTTCCGTTACAATATTGGTATGTGCTCCACTCGTATGTATCCTTTGGCGTTGTTTCGCCCCAAGCAAAATAGTCGCCCATATCTTCGGTAGAGGTTGCTCCTATATTCATTGTCGCCCAGTATGTTTTGCTCGGCAAGCCGAGGTCAACAAAATCGAATCCACTATACGAGCCATTGGTTGTGAACGATTTTATTGTTCCGTAGCCAGTACCTTCGCTGTTGGTTGCGTATGCCCGGTAGTAGTAGGTTGTGTTGGGTGCAAGTCCGGTAATCGTAGAAGAAAACTCATCTGTGTCGTCGGTGCTTTGTGTGTTTTCAGAAAGGTTTTCGCTGTCGGTGCCATACTCGAATCCACGCGCCGTAATATCAGAAGTTCCCTGACTTAATATGTTGCCGTGCAAAGTCGCCGAAGTAGAGTTTAGGCCGGAAACAGAAGATGTGGCAACAGCAGGATTTATAACTCTCTGTATGCTAATGTTGTCGATAGCGGCAGGCGGATTTGTTCCGTCAGCGCCATCACTGTTTTTCCAGAAAAATACGAAATAATATGTCCCAGCATCGAGGTCAAGGACTTTTGAACTGTGTTGCCATCTCGGCTGTCCGCTCATCAGTCCGTCCGCGCTTGCATCTATCCAGCCCGAAGGTGCATCGTTATAATTGGAATACATATCATTGTGGTAACCATAGCTTATGCTTGGGTCGAGCGAGGTAGGAATGACAAAGGCTCTCAGAAGGTCGTATCCAGAATCACCGCCGTTTGCTCGCCAGTCGAAGTCGAACTGATATTCGTCGGGTTCGGTTATATTAATAGTTCGGAATGCATACGCGTATGATTGCTTTGAATTGTTATAAGTATTGCTTATGCCTCGGTTTTCGGAAATGTACAAGCCTTTTTCTCCGCCGTTGCTTACTGCCGTGCCGATAGCCCACAAGTTGTCTGCTTCGTCGGAAAGTTCCCAGTTGGCATTTTCTGTGTCATCCTCAAAACCGAATGAATAGGGCAATGTGGCTGGAATGCGAGGTGTTTCGAAACTTGTACTTTTCCACAGGCTGTGTTCGTTGTTGGAACAGGCCGCACGGACATATATATAATAGTAGGTCAGTGGTTCAAGTCCTGTAAGCGAATATGTCATATCGGTAACTGTTATGAAATCTGCTGATTCGAGGTCAGCATCTTCAAGATAATCGAGAGAAATGACAATATCCCAGCTTGTAGCCGTTCCGCGTTCTTCCCAGACTATTGTAGCCGATTCAGCCACAATGTCTTCTACCCACACATCAGATAGAGATACACAATTGTTCTTAGTTATGCTGATGTTGTCGATAGCCGCTGGCGGGTTATCGCCGTATGAATTATTGTTTTTCCAGAATAGGACAAGATAGTATGTTCCTGCTTCGATTTCCTGTTCAATAAAGGCGTGTTGCCATTCTTGATATTCAGACTGTGCTCCCAATATCACTATCCATTCCGATGGTGTGGAATATGGAGAGTATTCCATACCATTGGCATTACCAGCCGACAGGTCGGGATTGACAGAAGTGGGGATTAAAAACATATTCATAATGTCGTAGTAGTATTGTCCATATCCACGCCAGTCTAGTTCAAAGTTATACCATGCGTTCTCCGTGAAATTTATTTCGCGGTAGGCATATACATAGGAAGTTGAGGTATTGTCGTAGGCATTGCTTGCGCCTCCGTCGTTGGTTATGTACAATCCGTTGCTACCTCCGTTGTTTGCCGCCGTGCCAATGTACCACTGGTTTGTCTGACTGCCATTGGCAAGCGTCCATTCGGCGTTTTCGGTGGCATCCTCAAAGTCGCATTGGTAAATTACATTCTGCCCGAACGAGGCAAATGCGGCAAAAAACAAAAAAGCAGCACACAATGCTGCAGCAGAAAAATGCTTTTGGATATTGTCCATACTGTTGTTGTTTTGGTTAAGAAACCTCATATATGAGTTATTCATTGAATTAGAGTGTATATTTATCCACAACGAAGCCACAAATATAAAAAGATTTTTG
>CACWOG010000028.1 GCA_902762455.1 uncultured Bacteroidia bacterium
TGACATAAAACAAGCACTCGCACACACAATGGTAATATAGAAAAACAGCCTTTGCATATTCGTATAATTATTGCCGCAAAGTTAAAAAGAGAATTGCTAAGAGCGAAAAAAAGATTGGAGAATGACAATAAAATATATAATTTTGCGTTTTTATTTTAATATTGTTTAATGTGTAAATATATTTAACATGAAGAAATTTATTAGCGCTTTTGTAATAATATTGCTTTCAACAGCATTGTTATCTGCACAAGAACAAATCCAGACCCAAAGTTCAAACCAATATCAGACCAATCCGGTACAGCAAAAACAGAAAAAGAATAAGGTGGACGGCGGTCTCTACCTTAAGGGCGGCGTTTCGTGGATGATGTCCGACAGCAAATCGTTCCTATCAAACAACAAGGCAAAACTCACTTACGGGTTCGGTGCTACAATGGACTGGAATTTCTCTCAGAACTTCTCCCTCAATATTACAGCAGGACTTACCAATCTGGGTGGCACTACAGAGTTCAAGTATGGATTGGTTGACCTGAAAGACATCGATGGAAAATTAATTCCGACATCAAACGACTCATTAACACATAGCTACAAATACTCGACCACCTACATCGATATTCCTATCGGAATAAAAGGCTGCACAAACGAGATCGGATATTTCACATATTTCCTGAAACTTGGAATCGACCCGATGATCAGGATAAAATCAAAGATTACCCCAGAAACCAAGGAAGTTTTCATCATAACAAAGTCAACCAATCTGTTTAATATCGGTTGGTTCGTTGGCGGTGGGGCAGAATGGACTCTTGCCGGCAACACAAAGCTGCTATTCCAAATTGGATATTTGGGTACATTCTTCGACTTCGACAAGATTGACTCGTGGAAGGGAGAAACTAAACCGGAAAAAAGATTCAACCCGAGCATCAAATTCAACGACATAAGTCTCAAAGTTGGTGTAATATTCTAAAGCTATGCCAGATATAATTCAGCCCGTAAGCAAAGATTTGCTGCTCAGCGAATTGACAAAAGACAAAATGCTGAGACGGACGAATTATGGCGCAAATGAAATATATGTTTTCAAGCACGACCAGTGCCCAAATCTGATGCGGGAACTTGGCCGTCTGCGCGAAATAACTTTTCGTGCTGCTGGCGGCGGAACGGGCAAGGAAGCCGACATCGACGAGTTCGACATTTCCGACGATGCCCCATACTGCCAGATGATTGTGTGGGACCCGCATCACAAGCAGATTATAGGCGGATACAGGTTCATCCTTGGAGAATACACAACCGACAATCCAAACGCGAAACTCGCCACTGGACACATTTTCAACTACTCCGAAAAGTTTGTAAACGAGTACCTCCCCTACACTATCGAACTTGGTCGCTCGTTCATACAGCCCAGCTACCAGTACTTGAAAAATTTCCGTCGCGGATTTTTTGCACTCGACAACCTATGGGACGGCGTGGTAGCCTTGACCTCCGAATACAAGCACATCAAATACTGGTTCGGAAAATTCACAATGTACAAGAACTACAATGTAAATGCACGAAACCAGCTTTTGTCATTCCTGCACTTGTATTTCCCAGACAACGATAACCTTGTAACGCCAAAATTGCCAATAAACTTTGAGTATGAAGAAAACAAGAAGATGTTTTCGGGCAACAATTTTTTGAACGACTACAAGGAATTGAAAACGATGTTGAAAAACAACAATTCCAAGATTCCCCCACTAGTAAACGCCTACATGAAGCTTTCGAACACCATGAAAACTTTCGGCACAGCCGACAATCCCGAATTTGGCGCAGTTGAGGAAACAGGAATATTGTTGAACATTAACGACATAAACGAATCTCAGCGCACAAGACACCTGAAAAACTACAAGTCGCTCATCGACCTAAACTCAATCTACCCGAGCAAACAAAAATAAAATGCGAAAATTTCTCATTGTCATATTGCTATGCTGCAGTGTGCCATTCGTCTACAACAGGGCATTTTCGCAGAACCTAGTGAAAAACCATAGTTTTGAAAATGCATGGTCGTGCCCCGAGGACTACAATGGCTATGCCGTGAAATTTCCGTTCCCCGACTGGATAAACCCCAACAACGGCACCCCCGACCTAATGCACTCGTGCAGTGCATTACGAGCTGGTGTTCCCGAAAACTTTGCAGGGTATATGTACCCATACGACGGCGGAGCATACGCCGGCATCATACTGCGTGAGATGTTCGATGACTCGCTGAGGGTTTACAAAGGCGTTTCGCGCGAATACCTGCAGACAAAACTTACAGAACCTCTGAAAAAAAACACATTGTACTGCGTAAAATTCTATTATGTAAACGCAAAGAAATCAATGTATTCGGTCGATGCATTGGGCATAACGCTCACAGTGGAACAAATAAAGGCGAAGAACGCCGACCGTATATTGCAACGACCGCAAATCACCAACCGTCCCGGACACATTATGGACAATATGGATGAATGGACGGAATTCTGCGGCTATTATCGCGCCCGAGGTGGCGAACATTACCTTACAATAGGCAATTTCTGGGACAACAGCACCACACAGTATGTAACCAACAAGAACGAATATTCAGATTCGGCATTTTTCTACGCCTACTACCTCATTGACAATGTGTCGGTTTTTGAAATAGAATCGGAATTTGAATGCGGATGCCTCAACGACCTTGCTTGGAGTTCCGATTGGAAATCGGACACATTCGACCCGTCAACAGGTTACAATACTAGGAAAATCAACGACAACGACATTGCCAATAATGGAAATGACAGTTCTAACAGCAACGGCAAAAATAGTCAAGGCAACGGCAATGGCAATACAAACGGAAACGGATTTGACAATAATAGCAAAAACAATTCGCAGACCGACCCTAACGAAACCGACGCGACAGGCTTGAAGACACAGATAACCAAGGCCGCCTTCGATAATGCCGAAATCGGTGACCGTTTCAGATTGAACCAGATATACTTTGAATTCAACTCGTCGGAACTTCTTACAATGTCGTACATACAACTCGATTCGCTATACAATATTCTTAGCGAAAAGCCATCACTACGCATCGAAATCCGTGGCCATACCGACAACATCGGCAGCGAAGGCTACAACAAAAAGCTCTCGGTCGAACGAGCAGCATCGGTTTACAACTATCTGCTGGAAAAAGGCATTCCAAAAACACGCATGAAATACCGTGGCTTCGGTCCTAACGTCCCTGTAGCCGACAACAATACAGAACAAGGCCGCGAACTGAACCGAAGAGTGGAGATATTTATTGTGGAAATATAGGCTTCGACTGTTTCTAAGTTTATATGTTTCACGTTTCTGGGTTTGAAGTTGTTTGAGGATTTGAAGATTTGAAAGATTGAATCTGCAATTTAAATCAATCGTAAATCTTACTTCGCAAATCGTAAATTTTATTTATCTTTGAAGCCTAAAATTTTACACGATGAAGAAAGTACTTTTAATATTGGTAGTATTGTCAATTTCGTTTTTTGCAACAGCACAAAACATTGACATTGAGACAGTTCTTGTCAAAGGGGGAAAGTTTAACACTGGCAGCAACGAGATGAAGTCATCCAACCAGATTACCATTGAGGACTTCTATATCGGCAAATTTGAGATTACTCAGGAGCAATGGCGCGAGGTAATGGGGTCAAATCCTAGCTATTTCAAGGACTGCGACTCATGTCCAGTTGAGCGTGTAAGTGCCGAAGATGTCAACAAGTTCATCGAAACATTGAACAAGAAGACTGGCAAAAAGTATCGTCTGCCATCCGAGGCCGAATGGGAATACGCAGCCCGTGGCGGTGTGCTGAAACCACAGAAAAACACCAAGTACGCCGGTAGCAACGACATCAACGAAGTTGCTTGGTACGACAAGAACAGCGACGGTAAGACACATCAGGTGGGCACAAAGAAACCAAACGAACTCGGCATTTACGACATGAGCGGAAACGTTTACGAATGGTGCCGCAACGAAATCAAGAACCAGCAAGGCGAAGTAATCGGTTATAGTTATGTGCTTCGCGGTGGAAGTTGCGCAGTAAACTCTAATTTCTGCATGATTTCATTCCGCAGCGATTTCTCACTGGGAATCAAGTATTTCAACTATGGTTTCAGAGTTGTTCTTGAAAAATAAGGAAGAATGAAGAACAGAAATCTTATTGCTTCGGCTTTAATCTGCGTAGTCTTTGCGTGGGCTTGCAAAAGCGAGGATAAGTCGCCTAATGCCAACCACGAGATGAACCTTTGCGACACCGAATTCGCCTTTGTCGAAGGTGGAACATTCACCATGGGATGCACCGAAGAACAGGGCAACGACTGCTACAACGACGAGAAGCCAGCCCACGAAGAAACGGTAAAGGATTTCTACATTGGCAAATACGAAGTGACAGTTGCTCAGTTTGCAAAGTTTGTCGAAGAAACCAACTACAAGACCGACGCTGAGAAATCGGATTCGAGCCTTATCTGTGCCGACGGTATGAAATCGTACAAGAAAGGCGTAAACTGGCGTTTCAACTCACAAGGTTCGCTTTACGACAAGCAGGAATACAACCATCCGGTTGCCCACGTAAGCTGGAACGATGCCAAGGAATACTGCAAATGGTTCAGCGAAAAGAGCGGCAAGGAAGTGCGTCTGCCATCCGAAACAGAATGGGAATACGCAGCAAGAGGCGGAAATTTATCGCGAGGCAGCAAATATTCGGGAAGCAATGTCATAACCGAGGTTGCATGGTACGATGCCAACAGCGAATTCACAACCCATCCGGTTGGTGGCAAGAAAGCCAACGAACTGGGCATTTTCGACATGAGCGGAAATGTTTACGAATGGTGCAGCACCTGGTACAACAACTTTGGCAGCGAAGCATCGGATGTGAACGACGAGATTGAAAACAAATACATTGTTGTCCGTGGCGGAAGCTCCTTCCTCAACGAAAAGTTCAGCCGTGTGTCGTACCGCTACTCGCGTACGCCAAGCACCTGCGGAGGCCCCTACGGATTTAGAATTGCAATGACAGCCGAATAGACAATGACAGACATTCCTATCATATTCATGGGTACGCCCGAATTTGCGGTCACATCGCTGAAAACTTTGCTCGACAAAGGCTACAACGTGAAAGCCGTGGTAACAACTCCCGACAAGCCCGCAGGAAGAGGCAAAAACATACAATTTTCGGATGTAAAGAAATTTGCACTCGAACACAACCTGCCCATACTTCAGCCCGAAAAGCTGAAATCGCCCGAATTTCTTGCTCAACTCAAGGAAATTGATGCCGACTTGTTTGTCGTTGTGGCTTTCCGTATGCTTCCAAAGGAAGTATGGGCAATGCCAAAGCGTGGAACCATAAACCTTCACGCGGCACTCCTCCCCGACTATCGTGGCGCAGCACCGATTAACCACGCCATAATCAACGGTGAAACCGAAACGGGAATCACAACTTTCTACATCGACGAGCAAATCGACACCGGCAAAATCATAATGCAGGAAAGATGCGCCATAGAACCCGAAGACAACATCGGAACATTGTACGACAAGCTGATGTTCATCGGTGCCGAGGCTGTCTGCAAAACCGTTGATATAATTGCTTCTGGCAACGTAAATGCCATCGAGCAAGATTCAATCCGCACCGAAGGCCTACACCCAGCGCCAAAAATCACAAAGGAATTCTGCCAGATAAACTGGAACAACAAATCGATTGATATTCACAACCTTATACGCGGACTTTCGCCTTATCCAGCTGCATGGTGCTACCTGAAGGACGACATTACCGCAAAAATATTTACATCGGCATATAGCATTGAAAAACACAACCTTGAAGCAGGAACATTCGTTTCCGACAACAAATCGTTCCTGAAAGTTGCCACGCAGGATGGCTTCGTTTCAATACTCGAACTGCAGATGCAAGGCAAAAAGCGCATGGCAATCAAGGATTTCCTAAACGGATTCAAATTTAACACCGACAAATAATGGGACGATACTTGGCATTGGACATAGGACGCAAAAAGACCGGCGTGGCGGTTACCGACACAAGCCGCATTATTGCCACAGCCTTGGAAACCGTTCCGTCGGGCGAACTCGAAAAGTTCCTCACCGACTACATTGCCAAGAACGAAGTCGAGAAAATCATCTACGGACTTCCTACCCAAATGGACAATTCGCCTTCAGAATCAATGCAATACATCACACCAATATTGAACCGGCTGAAAAAAGTTTTTCCAAACTTGACATTCATACCTGTTGACGAGCGTTTTACATCGAAACTGGCATTTCAGGCTATGCTTGACGGCGGAACAACGCGCAAACAGCGTCGCGACAAGACAATGGTCGATAAAATAAGCGCGACAATAATACTTCAATCATACATGGAACAAGAAAAATTTTCAAAACTATGATATTACCAATATACTTATACGGCAACCCCATACTGAGGAAAAAGTCGGAAGACATTGACAAGAATTATCCAGACCTCAAGCAATTGATTGACAATATGTTTGAGACTATGTACCATTCCAATGGCGTAGGCCTTGCAGCTCCGCAAATTGGCCTGAACATCAACTTGCTGGTCCTCGACGCATCTCCTTTTGCTGACGACGACCCAATCTGCAAGGGCTTCAAGCGCGTAATGATAAATCCGCAAGTAACATTCGAAGGCACAAAGAAGATTGTTTTCGAGGAAGGTTGCCTGAGTGTTCCCAACATCCACGAGGAAGTCACACGCTACAACGACATCACAGTCACCTACCTTAACGAAAACTTCGAGGAAGTAACCGAAAAGTTATCGGGCAACAGGGCTGTTGTAGTGCAGCACGAGTTCGACCACTTGCAGGGCATTGTCTTCTGCGACAAGATAAACCCCATCCGCAAGCATTTCCTCAAGAACCGTCTAAGCGACATCTCGAAGGGAAAGGTTAAGACAAGCTATAGAGTCAAGGTGAATTGATTTACGATTGTGCTTTGCACACTGAGACGTACTGAGCAGCTCCCTGAGCGTAGTCGAAGGGCTGTCGAAGTAAGCGTAGTCGAAGAGGCGAAATGAACGTGGTCAAGTTTCCTATCAATACCCATTTCACTATGGCACAATAAGAAAGGACAAAATACAACGCAATTTTTCGGTCGGAAATGCAGATTCCACGACAGAAAGTTGCATATTCAGGGTAGGAGAATCTGCGAAAAAAATTATAGATATGAAAAAAGTTTTATTCATCACATTGGCATTATTCTGCCTCGGATTTGCGAACGCACAGGGAAAAGTTGATGCCTTGCTACAGAACAACAACATCGACAGCAACAACAATTCACAAAACGGCGAACTGCCTATCGTTGACGAGTCATCAACACCAATTGAACTGATGCAGGCTCTCAACACAGTTACACAGAAAATCAAGACTGCCGTGGCAAACAAGGACATAAGCTACCTTGCTTCGGAAGAGTTCATAACATCAACTTACTACCAGAAGATTGCCAAAAAGGTTGACAAAGAAAATATAATTACATTCGATGCACAGAACGCATACAAGGCTGCTCGCAAATCGGCTATAGAACTGCTCACGGAAGGTGTAAAGTGCAAGGGTTTCGACTGTCAATACATGATAGACATACCTTGGGCAATTGCCAAGGCCAACGCCTACAACGACCCGATGGTAAAAGCTTATTACTACAATTTTGGAAACGAGCATCTTGAACTGGCAGTCTCGAACGGACAGGTAAAAAGTGCCACTCCCGAATTCGAAAGTTACCGCAAGCAACTTCAAGATATCTTCGGCAAGATTCCTGCCGAAGTAGCCAATACCTACCCCAACCACCAGCTTGAAACAGTGCGAACTTTTGACGAGATGCTCAAGGAAAAACAGGAAGTAGATGCAGCCTACGAAGCAGAAAAAGCCAAGAAAGCCCACGACAATGCCAAGTCGATGCCTATTGCCGGAATGAAAAATTCAACCCTCGAAGCACAGATAAAAGCAATATACATGAGGATGTACCCGACATCAAAGCCAGTTGTAAAGGTTGTCATCACAAGTGGCGACTGGACAATCGACTACAACCTCACACGTCCTATCCGTCGCAGAATCAACGCATACGTGGTTTGCCAAAGCAAATACGACGACCTCTACTACACCTGCGACTACGGCTTTGCCCAGGAATACAACGGCAGTGGATACGGCACATTGCATCTGTTTGGCGTAGGTCTCGACAGTTTCTATATTAAGAAATAAGGAAGAACGAAAAGGCTAAAATTCTTAGACGATACAATTTAAAAAGCACGGATGCCCGTGCTTTTTTTAGGTAGCTATATACGTGTTGACGCAATGTGATTTTGCACTATACACTCTGAGTCATTACTCGCAAGCTTCGTGCACTAAAGGGTCCGCAAAACAGAACGAACAGCATAAGGAACGTTGCTTGTGAGTTCGTTTATGCGGAACTCCTTCACGAAACGGAGTGAGTAATCTCCTATAGAAACGTTTTCAATTGGAGATTCCGCACAGTTGAACAATATTACGCTCCTCCGTTCCGTATCGCGTTATTGTTCTAACTTGCGGAATGACTTGTTATTAGTATAGAATTTAGTCAACTTGTATATAGATTCCTTTTTTTATCTAACTAGTTCCTCAAACGCCTTTACCGTTTCGAAGAACTCTACACCTTTGCCCGCATCGTAGCGCCCCATAATGAAGTCGATGCCATTGGTAACAATAAAAAACGGGGCCTTTATTTCATAATTGTAGTGCCAAATCTGGTCGAAAACCTTCTGTGTAAGCTTTACCGTAGGTGCCTTGCACTCGATAATCATCAGCGGAGAAAATTCCCTGTCGTAAATCAAAGCATCGAAGCGCAGACTACGCTCAGCCACAAGCACTTGCTTTTCCATGGCAACCAAAGCCTGCGGATAGTCACAATCCTGCACAAGAAAACGCACAAGGTTCTGCCTTACCCATTCCTCGGGCGTGCAGACTATCCACTTCTTGCGTATATCATCGAAAATCAACGATTTGCCCGCATCTTCCTTCAAGCGAAATTCGTACGGTGGAAAACACAACCTCGGCCTGTCCATCACTTTAGCTTGCTCATTATGAAATCGGCGCAAACATCGAAACTTGTTGTGACCTCGGTCCATACATAAACCTGACCATTACCAAGATTACGATAATAAATGGCTGAGGGAGAATCCGATTCAGAACACTCAAACGCCCACAGTTCCTCACAAACTTTCTTGCCCTTGAAATCAGCCAAGAAACGTTTTCCGCCTTTCTCCGCCGACATTTTCAAGACGACATCTTTCCCTTCGGTACGAATGCTCATACGGTCGAAGATTATAGTGTCGTTTCCAAAAATACGATAGGTCTTCCCTTCAAAATGACTGTCCGACACTCGAGTCCATTCTTCGTAAGAACTACCGGAAAAAGTAGATAACGAAGGTATTTCCCATTTACCAGCCAACCACGAGGGGAACGTCTGCGCCTGCATTACAACAGACATCAGCACAAGGACAAACACGATAAAATATCTTTTCATACCACAAAAATAAAAAAAGCATCCCGAACAGAGATGCTTTTTAAAACTTTATTATCAACAATTATTCTTCGCCTTCCATAATCTTGAAGGTGTACTCGTAAGTACCCATCTTGTCGTCCTGCTTCTTTGCGCTTACCGTAGCAGCACCACGGGTGTTAACACCTGAGTTGCCAATGCCAAGTGCGCTTTCAAAGATGTTCGACGAATCACCTCTCGACGAGCTTCCGTGCTGCATAATAGTTGCAGACAGGTTGAACGGCTTGTCGGTAGCAATAACCTTGAACACTTCGTTTCCGTATGGAGGACCAAACATTACGATTGTATTCTTGAGGATTGCAGATTCGCCAGGTTCGAGGTAGTATTCACGACCATCGCTGTCGTTTACGGTCGGGATAATCGGGTTGATGAAACCGTCGGGCTGAATATCAATGATGTTGAAGAAAGCCTTCTTTGTTCCATTGTTTGTAACCTTGATTACAGCCATATTCTCAGCGGTGAATCCAGGAACTTCGTTTACGATGAACTTATCCTTGTCAAGATATTCGGTAATTTCGAAAGTTCCGTCGTCATAGATGTCAGCTTCAACAGGAAGGAGTTCCATAACGATGTTGAAACGGTCATCGGAGAAATCCAAAGCCTTGATAATCTTACCCTGTGCAAAGTTATTCAAAGTTGACATAACATCCGACTCAAGAGCAGACTCATCAATATTCGAAATCTTATGCAATTCCTTGTTGTACAATGCATTGTTTACCGAGATAACCTTTGCACCACGAGTACGTCCGTAGTTCAATGTGATTTCGGGAGCATCGGTGGTAAGTTCGGCAAAGCTCGAGTGCGAAATTTCATTGTCCAGAGCCTTCTTCAATGCCGGATCCATTTCTGGGTCAACGCTGACCTTAATCTTCTGGTCGGTGAAAGTTCTTGCCTTTACGAAAACCCAAGCGTCCTGGTTAGTCTTGAACTTCATCTTGGTGTCGAGAGCAACGCGCGACTTGAAGTTTTCTGCGCTAATAACGCGACCGGTTGTGAGAACTGGTGTACCTTCGTCGAGGCGAGAAGTACCGGGAGCAACGAATGCTACGGTAGTTCCAGGATTTACACCTACAAGACGACCAGCATTGATTGTGATAACCGAGTCGTTCTTTACCGATGTCATGTTGAAGTATTCGGCCTGAGTTGTGAAATCGCCGCCGAAAACTGTGAAGTCAACATCACCTTCGATTGCAGGATTCTGGAAAGGAGCCTTAGCTGCCATTTCAGCCATTATCCTTGCAAATACCTGACGGTAGGTGTCGCCTTCCTTCATCTGCGAGAACGACTTGTACAAGCAGTACGACAACGAGCCAACCGAATTGTTTTCATCGTCGAAAGTTTCGTAGTTAAGTTCGTTTGCGCTAGCGCCCGAGAAAACAACGTACTTAGCGAGGTTGTTTACGTCAACAGCACCACGAGAACTTGTTGCGCCCATACCCATACCTATCTTTCCGTCGGTCTTGGGAGCACCGCTCGGAGCATGCCATCCTGCAGGAACCAAAGCGGGAGCACCGCCTCTAACCTTTGCAGCACCGCGAGTACCAGTACCCGAGTGGCAGGAGTCAAGGAAAAGAAGGATATGACCGTCCTTACCCAGCTTAATGCGGAATTTCTCAACTACAGCGCCAAGTTCATCGTCCCTGAAATGGAGGCTACCATCGTAACCTTCAGTCATTTTCATAGGAGCGTCGTAGCAAACGAGGCATTCGTCGAGACCATCGATTTCGTCGCCGTTGTCGTCAAAAATCTGATGTCCGTGACCGCTATAATGTATAACGACCTCATCGCCTTCCGAAACCTTTGAAAGGAGTTCATTGAAAGCGTTGACCATACCGGCCTTGGTTGCCTGTTCGTCCTTCAAATACATAATGTCCTTTTCGTCAAAACCGAGACCGACAAGAGTCTTCTGGATTAAAGGAACATCGTGGTCGGCACTGATAGGATACCATCCGGTCAAGTTCTGGTCGTAGTTACCAACTGCGATAATGAGCGCGTACTTATGAGCATTTGCGCAGACTGCAGCAAGCAAAAACGCTGTTACTAATATTATTATCTTTTTCATCTCTCAAACTTTTAAAATTTACAAAGAATGATGAGCCGCTTGGCTCATCATTCTAACTATCAAATTCTCTTATTCGTCTTCTTCTGGCACCTGCAGAACAAACTGTTCGTTGCATTCGCCACCCGACTGCCACTGGTAGCTTTCACCCATTGTGCGGCAGTAAACTTCGTTGAAACCTTCCGGGAGAATGAGCTGTGAGTTTTCCCACGGATTTAGACGGCCCTTGTAAGACTTGTCAACCCAAATATCAACATAATAACCTGTCCAGTTGTCGAGCTTTACTACGCAACCACCTCTTGAGAGAACTGGTCTTTCGATTGCGTTGTCACCCTGTGGAACAACATACTCAGACTGTGCACCTCTTGACTTTACAACTCTAGTTGCAGTTAAGATTTCCTGTGCTGAAACTTGGCTTGCGAAGAAGAACGCTACCATTACCATCAAAAATGTTACTTTTGCTTTCATGACTTTAATTTTTTTATTTAACAATAATTTTATTTTTAATTTACACTTTATTCACATTCAAATTTCGTGCCAAAGAGCATCTGGCGAAGAATTATTTTTTCATCACCGCCTAAGAATATAACAAAGTTCGTGCCAAACACGATTTGGGGACTTGAAAATTTGAAAAAAAATACCAATTCAGAATCTTGCTTTTCGAATAGAAACTGAACATCCATTCAAACCTTTGAACATTGAACCCATTAGTACGGTCGCGGCACGCCACGACGCAACATAACCCAGAAACGGCGCAGCCACTCAAACTGGCGCAGCCTCAAACGCCGCAGGCATAGAAACGTTGAACATTGAATCGTCGAACGTTGAACCCCTCCCCAAAAAAATGTCCACCGAAATGGACACCTATTATTTATTATATACCAAACATCAATTTTCCGAAAAGGCGCGTCACTCCACATCCAGCATCTGCTTGAGCTTTAATACTGCGTGGTGATACGAAGCCTTGAGCGCACCCACCGACGTATCGAGAAGTTCGGACATCTCCTCGTACTTCATATTGTCGAAATATTTCATATTGAAGACAATGCGCTGCTTTGCCGGCAACGAGGTTATTGCCTGTTCTAGCTTCTGGCGCAACTCATCTCCGTCAAAATATTCATCGGCGGTAACATTATCCACGACATTTTCATCATTCGCCGCAATCAAAATCGACGACTCGTGATTCTGCTTATTCAAGAACGTAAGCGTCTCGTTTACTGCAATCCTAAACAACCATGTAAAAAGAGAAGAGTCGCAACGAAATGCAGAAATATTCTGGTAGGCCTTCATAAAGGTATCCTGCATTATGTCGTTTGCATCCTCTTGATTAGCAACCAAGCGCCTGATATTTACATACAAGCGCTTGGAATATATCTTAAAGAACTGGCGAAACGCCTCGTCCCTTGTTTCTGGTTTTCCCAGTCTCTCGACAAAATCCGATTCGTTTAATTTCTCCTGCATCGACTACTTGCGAGAAATAACCTTCTTTACTGCCTTGACAATATTTTCGGCATCGAGACCATATTTCTTCATCAGTTCGGCAGGCGTTCCGCTTTCGCCAAACGAATCGCGAACAGCAACCGCTTCCATCGGAACAGGATTGTTCATAGCCATAACCTGAGCGACTGTGTCGAACAGACCGCCGTTAAGCTCGTGTTCCTCGGCTGTTACAATAGCCTTTGTCTTTGCGACTGACTTCAAAACCGTTTCAGCATCAAAAGGCTTGATTGTGTGAATGTTGAACACATCGGCCTTAATGCCTTCGGCAAGAAGTTCCTCGGCAGCAGTAATGGCTTCCCATACAAGGTGTCCGCAAGCCAAAATAGTAACATCGGAACCTTCGTACAACTGCTGAGCCTTACCGATTTCGAAAACTTGGTCGGGGTCGGTGAAGTTTGGAACTGCCGGACGACCGAAGCGCAGGTAAACAGGTCCGTCGTACTTTGCAGCAGCGATAGTTGCAGCCTTGGTCTGGTTATAGTCGCACGGACAGATGACCGTCATATTGGGAAGCATCTTCATAAGACCGATGTCCTCGAGAATCTGGTGGGTAGCACCGTCTTCGCCGAGAGTTATACCAGCGTGCGAAGCACAAATCTTCACGTTCTTGTTGGAATAAGCCACGCTCTGACGTATCTGGTCGTAAACGCGTCCAGTTGCAAACCCAGCAAAAGTTCCGCAGAACGGAATCATACCGCCGATTGTCAAACCAGCCGAAACGCCAATCATATTAGCCTCGGCTATACCAGCCTGAAAGAAACGCTGTGGGAATTCCTTCTGGAAATCGCCCATTTTCAACGAACCCATAAGGTCGGCACACAATGCGACAACCTTATCATTCTGCCTACCGGCTTCCAACAAACCGGCACCGAAACCCGAACGGGTATCTTTTTTCTCTGTATAAGAATATTTTGCCATTTTGAAATACTATCTAAAAAAAACTGCACAAATTTACAACTAATCTTTCAGTCGGAGAAAAGTTTTTCGTCCTAATTTAAAGTTTCTATGGCTGGCGCCGTTTATAAGTTTCTAAGTTTGAATGGCTGACGCCGTTTGAAAGTTTCTAAGTTTGGATGGCTGCGCCGTTTATAGGTTTATAGGTTTATAGGTTTCTAAGTTTGAATGGCTGCGCCGTTTATAGGTTTCTAGGTTTCTAAGTTTGAATGGCTGACGCCGTTTGAAAGTTTCTAAGTTTAAATGGCTGGCGCCGTTTATACCTTCAAATCTTTTAGCCTTCTCTTCTGTTAGCATGCAAGCCCAATATTAAACATCCATTGTCAACATTTACGAAATATATAATAGGTATTATTTGAAAATTTTTGCCTATTTTTGCAAAAAATTAGAATTAGGGAATGAAAAACGTATTCATAACATTGGCATTTGCATCATTGATGATTGCAACTTTTTCGTGCCAGCCAGCCAAGGACGACCTTGAGGCTCGCGAAGAAAAACTCTCAAAGGAAATTGACAAGATAAACGTCCAGTCAACATACAGGGACATTATGATGCTGTACTTCGACATCATCGAAGACGTCTGCAGGCTCGCGCAGACCGATACCTTCTACATCGAGGCCAATGAGATCGGGACCGAGGAGATCGGCGAACTCAAGGAGTATTTCGTGGATCTCAGCGGTGAGATACTGCAGATACTGACGGGACAGCTCGAGGAGAAGAAG
>CACWOG010000029.1 GCA_902762455.1 uncultured Bacteroidia bacterium
TAGGATCCTTAAAGGAAAAATCGTCGTGTATATATGCGTGAGCAGATGCTTCGTCGGCTTCATTGCTATTGAAAAAACGAGCCCAGAAAACTATAGAGTCTGGCTTGGCGTTTAATGCTTGACGGAAATTAGCATCATTAGCATCCGTATAATTGTAATTTTCGGCACTTGTTGTAGATGCAGCACCGACTCTGATTCGTCCCGTCGTGAGTGTTCCGTTTGCTACAAATGTTCCTAAAAGTGGAATACTTATACTTGTTGAATAAATTTTACATGATAAAGAGCCATCCGAGCCAGGTCTTTTATCTGTTGACCTGTCGTGCTTTTTCCCTGTTACAAGACTACTGCCTACTGATATGTCAACTTTTGCAGAAGGGAATGAGTTCCAATGTGTTGGTTCGTCATTGCTACCACCGTCCCAATCCTCGAAACCGGGGTTTTCCAATTGATAAACTTGTGAGAAAGAATTCTCTGCTTTGAAAATTAGTGCTGCAGTAACCATTACTGCTACGCACAGAAATGTTAATTTCTTCATATTAAAATACTTTAAAAATTTACGGCGCAAAAGTGCATTAATTCTGCATTTCGGATAGTTTTTGCCCGTTATATTTATTAACAGGATTGTTAATAATGACGTTCTGTAAATTAATGAGTTAATATTTTTATTAACAGCTTATACTAAATTTTAGGCTTCATCGTTATGGCAGGAATTATCATTTCCTGAAGCGAAATTCCGCCGTGCTGGAAGGTATTTTTATAATACTTCACATAATGGTTGTAGTTGTTCGGGTAGGCGAAGAAGTCGTCGTTGCACGAGAAAATATAGGTTGAACTGATGTTTGTCTTTGGCAGATACGCATCGGCTGGATTTGTTATCTCAAATACTTCCTTGGGGTTGTAGGCAAGGTTGCGTCCCTGCTTGTAACGCAGGTTGGTGGTTGTGGCGCGGTCACCGATGACCTTGATGGGGTTGGCAATCTGTATGCTTCCATGGTCGGTGCCAATGACGAGGTATGCACCATGTTCGGCAAATGCCTTCAGCATGTCGAAGAGCGGCGAAAGTTCGAACCACGACTTTGTGATGGACAGGTAGGCTTCGGTGGTATTGGTAAGTTCGCGTACCATGCGCTGTTCGGTGCCGGCATGCGACAGCGAATCCACAAAGTTTACCACGATGGAAACAAACTTGTTCTGTACGATGTTCTTTATGTTGTCGGTAATTGACTTGCAGTTCTTTATATCTGTAATTTTGTCAAAATACAAGCCTTGCTTTATGTTGAAGCGGTTCATCATCGAACGCAACATGTCTTCTTCGTAAAGGTTCTTGCCGCCTTCCTCGTCGTCGTTTTTCCAGAGGTCGGGGTAGAGCTTGTTGATTTCCGAGGGCATAAGTCCCGAAAAAATTGAGTTGCGCGAGTATTGCGTCGATGTGGGCAATATTGAGAAGAACATGTCTTCTTCTGCAGTGGTATAGAACTGGTTGAGTATCGGTTCTATTGCTTTCCACTGGTCGAAGCGCAGGTTGTCGATGAGTAGGAAGAGCACAAGTTTGCCTTCGTTGAGCAGTGGGAAAACCTTTTCGCGCAGCAGATTGGGCGAGAGCAGGGGCTTGTCGTCGCAGTCGGGACGGAACCATTTGGTGTAGTTGCGTTTGATGTACTTGCAGAAAGTGCTGTTGGCTTCGTTCATCTGCATCTCGAATACTTCGTCCATGGTGTTGTCATTCGATTCCATCAGTTGCATTTCCCAATAGACGAGTTTCCTGTACACTTCGTACCATTCCTTGTAGTTAGACACTTCATTGATTTTCATTCCCAGCCGTCCGAATTCCATCTGGTACGACGAGGTTGTCTTTTCAGTAATGAGGCGTTGCTTGTCGATGTTTTTCTTTATGGTAAGCAATATCTGGTTGGGGTTCACTGGCTTGATGAGGTAGTCGGTGATTTTTGAACCTATTGCCTCGTCCATGATGTCCTCTTCCTCGCTTTTTGTAATCATTATTATAGGTGTATGCGGAAGGATGTCCTTTATTTGCGAAAGAGTTTCCAGTCCGCTAAGTCCTGGCATATTCTCATCAAGGAAGATTATGTCGTAGTCGTTTGTGCGCGAAAGTTCAATGGCGTCGGTTCCGTTAGTGGCAGTATCGACAGCATATCCCTTTCCTTCGAGGAAAATAATGTGCGGTTTCAGGAGGTCTATCTCATCGTCTGTCCAGAGGATTCGTATCTGTTTCATAGTTTCGTTTGCTTTTGATTAGATAACGCGATAATGAAGAATTTATTTTTAGCAATATATTATTTCCCTTTCCTCGGGTCTGTATCCGTATGCAGGTATTTTTCGTAAACTACATAGTCATACTCGCTTTCGTATATTTCTTCGTCGAATATGGTGCGCTTTTGGAGACTGATTGATAGTTTTGTGTAATCTGCTGGGTATAAGTAACTTATCTTGTAGATTTCGTATTCTTCATCGTAGCCTTCTTTGATTTCCGTGTATGTCAGGAAACCAAGGTTGTCTTTCTTCTCCTTGTCCCATTTCTTTATGCAACTGAAATCGTACAGGCGACCGAACTGCCTTTCAAGGATGTCGTCCTTGCTTTCGGCGTAGGCGCGCATCGAGGCAATCGACTTTGGGTCAAGACCTTTTGCTTCTTTGTCGGTGTCACGGTAATATCCGGTTTCTTTATCGCTAAACTGGTCGTAGAAGCTGATTCCTTTCTTGAAAATCAGGTCCTTTTTATCCGATGCATATCCGCAAAGAACTTCCTTCCATCGTATCGAATCAATCTTTTTGCCACTGTAGTGAATCTTGAACATTCGCACATAACTTTCGTAGTCGAACTGACCTGTCAGACATCCATATTCTATAATTCTGCCTTGACCATCGAACCTGCAATATTCGCATAGCGCTTCGTTGGGGTCTGTTTCCTCGAATTTCATCGTTATCAGAATCGGCTTCGACATATCCACATACTTTCCGCTTGTGTTGTCAACATCGTAGGGCGATTGTGCCGACAGATTATTGGTTGTTACTCCGCACAAAATGACGGCAAGGATAAAAATGATGTTAAATGCTTTGCATCTCATATATAATTTGTCTATTATGATTTCTGGCAAAAATAATAAAAAAGGCGGACAAATTGTCCGCCCTATTGAAAAATCTAGCAAATTTATTCCTATTACTTAGCAACCTTTTCGAGCCACTTAACCATGCCGAACATGACCGACATTGAAATGACACAAACTATTGCGAATACCAACCAGCAGTACTGGATAGGCCATGCGTTGTACATCAAAGGACCAATCCACAGGAAGATGTTGCCTACTGCGGTAGCACCAAGCCACAATCCCTGGCAGAGACCTACCATGTGACGCGGAGCAACCTTCGATACGAACGAAAGTCCCAACGGAGAAATGAAAAGTTCTGCGACTGTGAGGAAGAAATAAGTGACAATGAGTACCCAAGGACCTAACTTAACAGGGTCTAACAATGCTCTGAAGTCTTCTGCCGATGGATAATTATTTACAAATGAAAGAATCATTAGGAACAGATATGCACATGCAGCGATACCCATACCGATTCCGATTTTCTTAGGTGTCGATATTGACTTGCCCTTGCGAGCCAATGCTGCGAATGCAATCATTATTATAGGTGTAAGCACGATTACGAAGAATGGGTTGAGAGCCTGCCAGATTTCTGGAGCAACAGCATCAGACTTTACAAAGTCGCGTGCGAAGAACGACAGCGACTGTCCGTTCTGATGAAATGAGAACCAGAAGAAGATAGCGATACCGAGAACTGCGAACAAAGCAGCCATACGCTGTTTGATTTCCTTTGCCATTGCAGCCTTTTCCTCTGCTGTATATTCAACAACTTTTGCAGTGTCTTTCTTTGCTGGCTGCGGGAATTTCTTCTTGGAAATGAGGAAGATTGTCAACGAAATTGCCATTGCAATAACCGATGCGATGAATGAGAAGTGGATACCCGAGTTGAAAACTTCGATGTATGAAGAGCAGAATTCGGTTGTGCCCGAAACCAATGTCGGGTCGATAACAGACTGCGACATAGTAGTCGTGAACTTTTCGGTAACATCACCACCATTGATGACATCGTGGCACAGTGCCGGCATATCAGCATTGTAAACAAAATTGTGAATCTTCAACCACCATTCGCGAATCAACGGAGCAATGAACGGAGCGATAACACCGCCGATGTTGATGAACACGTAGAAAATCTGGAAACCGCTGTCGCGTCTTTCCTTGGCTTCTGCCAATGCTTCGGGGCTTTTCTTTGCTGCTTCAGCTTCGAAGTTGTCGTACATCTTGCCGACCAAAGCCTGAAGGTTGCCCTTGAACAGACCGTTACCGAAAGCAATGAGCAACAGTGCCAAGCAAGTAACGATGAGGATTGTCCACCACATACCGCCTTCATCGACGATAAGTCCGTCTGAACCAGTTCCAAACAGAGGAATAGATAACACTACATATCCTAATGCCATCACTATAAGACCCCACTGTATGGTGCGGTTATAGTTCTGCGTCTTGTCGGCAATGATACCGCCGACCAGACTCAATATGTAGATTAGGCAGTAGAACACCGAATAGATAGCTCCAGCCTGCGCATCGGAAAGTCCGAACTTTGAAACGATGAACAAGGCCAACACGGCATTCATAATGTAGTAGCCGAAACGTTCACCCATATTGCTCAATGCTGCTGCAATCAAACCTTTTGGATGATGCCTAAGTGCTGTGATTACATAATAGACCAAGAATGGCAGCACTACTATTATGACTCCCAATAGAAACACCAGAGTTCGGTGTTCAGTAAAAAATTCTTGAAACATACTTTGTTATTTTTTAATTAAACATTCGAACAAATTCGTTTTTACAAGTTGCAAAGATATTACAAAAACCAATAATGCAAAATTATTTTTTTATTAGGCTAATAGGCTAAAGGCTAAAAGGCCTCCCCCAAGGCGTTAAGGACATTAAAGTTGTTAACGACCTTAATGCTTGGGGGAGACAAGCCTTTTTGCCTATACAATATTTCCAAAAACTTTTCGTTTATTCTGTGCATTCGTATTGGAAAAAATTTTATTATTTTTGTGCCTTGAATTAATTTGGACGTAAATACACAAACATGAAACTGAAAGTTTTATTTGTAACACAAGAGATAGTACCCTACGTTCCTGAAAACGAAATGTCGCTGGCGTGCAGGAAACTTCCGCAGGGAATACAGGAGCGAGGAAACGAAGTTCGCATATTTATGCCGAAATTCGGTGTAATAAACGAAAGAAGAAATCAGCTTCACGAGGTAATCAGGCTCAGCGGTATGAACCTTGTCATCAACGATGCCGACCATCCGCTTATAATTAAGGTAGCTTCCATTCAGCCGATAAGGATGCAGGTCTATTTCATCGACAACGAAGACCTTTTCCAGAAAAAATATATGGTCACCGACAAGAGCGAGGATAACTTCACTGCCGACGAGAAGTCGATTTTCTACTCGAAGGGCGTTGTCGAAACGGTGAAGAAACTAGGTTGGGCTCCTAATATCGTCCACTGCCACGGATGGTTCTCGGCAATCTTCCCGTTCATGATGCGAAAGGTTTACAAGTACGACCCGCTGTTCGCCAACAACTGCAAGGTTGTTTACACTATCTACAACGACAGTTTTTCCGGTAGCATCGACAAGGATTTTGCCCGCAAGCTGGTCGAAAAGGAAGTCACAATGGACGACCTTGAAAGAATTAAGGAGCCGACTTGGGAAAACCTGACAAAATTCGCTATTGACTACTCCGATGGCGTAATACTTGGTTCAAAGGAAATTAACCCTGAAATAATCGAGTACATAAAGCAAAGCGGAAAGCCGATGATGGAATACTCGGAAGACGACAAATTGGCCGAAAACTGCGAGAATTTCTATTCGACTGTAATTGAAAAATAAGTCTGATGAGAAAAAACTTTGGCTTGAAATTCGTTGTCCTGTGTGCACTTGCCGTCATTATGACGGTTTTCGCTGTTTCGTGCAAGGACGATGATTCTGCAATAGGCACTGGAATAATGCCAAGTGGCGACATGATGGAATTCCTGTGCGATACTATGGGCGTGCAGACATACGCAGTCAGGGACACACACGTCGAGACACACAACCGCACCATAAATCCCATTGGAGTTATCAACGACCCGATTTTCGGACAGACCGCGGCTTCGTGTGCATTTCAGTTGCAACTGTCAACAAACAACGTTCAGTTCGGTCGCGATATAGACACAACCGACCTTTCTGGAGTTAAGCTTACCCTGCATCTTAAATATGCCAGCAAGTACGGTTCCGAATCACCAATGACCATACACGTCAATAGGCTTCTGACCGACATATCATACGATTCGATATACTACGAGGACAAGGAATTTGCTGCTAACGAATTCGAACTTCTGAAATCGGCCGACGTTGCATTCGGAACCGACAGCATAATGAAGGTTGAAATGCCATCGGAACTCGTCCAGCAGATTGTCAGGGAAAACGTGGGGCAGACAACTTGGACCAACAAGGATTTTATAAACTTTTTCAAAGGATTGTATATTACAACTGAACTCGCTTCGGGTGACGGATGCATATATGCGCTCGACCTAATCGGCAGCAAGTCGAAGATGGTGCTTACATATAACGATACCTGCTCGTTCGATTTCTTGATAAATGAATATTCGACACGGATAAATATGTATTCGCACGACTACACCAATGCCGATAGCGAACTGAAAGCAGCAATAGACAATCCCGAACAGCCGGCAAAGTACTGCTACATACAAGGACTTGCAGGACTGAAAACAAAAATAATGTTCCCCGAACTTTACTCGTTGTTCGATACTACAAACATAATCATCAATCGGGCGCAACTGTGCGTTACGATAAAGGAAGGAACCGAATCCACTGTATTGCCGTCGCCGAAGGCAATGAGCATGACAAAGATTCTCGACAATGGAAAATTCGATTTCCTTGAGGATTACAAGTCAAACAGCAAGAATTTCGGCGGTTCATTCAACGAAACAGAAAAATCATATACCTTTAATATCCCGTTGCATCTTCAAGACCTTTTTAAAGATTATAAGGACTTGGGAGAAAAAACGGACAATGGAATATTTTTGGTGGCAAACGACAACAGGATAGTTCCATATAGGGCTGTGCTGTACGGCGGTGCTCACGAAAACTTAAGCGTAAAGATAATTGTGTATTACTCAAAATATTAGAAGAAAAATATGTGTGGAATAGTAGGATATATTGGCAAAAGGGATGCTTACGATGTGTTGATTAAAGGTCTCAAGCGTCTGGAATACAGGGGCTACGACTCGGCAGGTATTGCCGTTTACAACGGAAGTAAGTATAATGTATATAAATGTCACGGAAAAGTTAGCGACCTAGAGCAGCATGTTGCAGGAAAAGATGCCACGGGAAATATAGGCATAGGCCACACACGATGGGCAACACACGGCGAACCTAACGATGTCAACGCACATCCGCACGTATCAATGAACGAAAAATTCATATTGATACATAACGGAATTATTGAGAACTATGCCAAACTGAAAGCCACACTCGAGGAGAAAGGCTACACTTTCAAGGGCGAAACCGACTCCGAAGTGCTTGTCAACTTCATTGAGTACATATACAACGAAAGCCACGAGAAGGACGAGAACTTTACGCCAGACGATGCTGTTCGCGCTGCACTGCAACTTGTGGAAGGCGCATACGGAATCGTAGTAATGAGTTCTGAAGACCCCGAAACGCTGACAGTTGCCCGCAAGGGTAGCCCTATTGTAATCGGACTTGGCAATGGCGAATACTTTGTTGCATCCGATGCTTCACCTATAATAGAATATACCAATTCGGTAATCTACCTCAACGACCTTGATGTTGCAACTATCAGCAAGACTGGCTTTAACCTTGTGAACCTCAAGGACCGCAAGGCAAAAATAGACATCCAGCAGGTTGACCTTCGTCTCGACGAGATTGAGAAAAACGGTTTCGACCACTATATGCTCAAGGAAATATACGAGCAGCCTCGCGCTATTGCTGATACTTATCGTGGTCGTTTGAGCCTTGATACAAAGAATCTTACACTTGGCGGTCTGCACACCGTAATGGACCAGTTGAAGAAAGCCAAGAGAATAATAATCGTTGCTTGCGGAACAAGTTGGCACGCCGGACTTGTCGGCGAATATCTGTTCGAGGAATTTGCCCGCATACCTACCGAAGTGGAATATGCATCGGAATTCAGGTACAGAAATCCAATAATAAATCCAGGCGACATTGTAATTGCAATCAGCCAGAGCGGTGAAACTGCCGACACGCTGGCAGCAATACAGCTTGCAAAGAGCAAGGGCGCGATAGTGCTGGGTATATGCAACGTTGTCGGTTCTAGCATTCCGCGCGAAACTGTTGCTGGTGTTTACACACACGCAGGACCTGAAATCGGTGTCGCATCTACCAAGGCATTTACAACTCAGATTACCGTGCTGACAATGATGGCAATGCAGGTCGGTCTTGCAAACAAGGGTCTTACCGAAAAGGAATTTACCGATTTGGTTGATGAATTGTATGCAATTCCGCAAAAGGTTGAGTTAATCCTTCAGAAGAGCGAAAGTATCAAGCAGATTGCCGAAAAGATAAAGGATGCAACAAATAGCATCTACCTCGGACGTGGCTATCTGTACCCTGTTGCACTCGAAGGTGCATTGAAACTCAAGGAAATATCCTACATACACGCCGAAGGCTATCCGTCGGCAGAAATGAAGCACGGACCTATCGCCCTTATCGACGAGAAGATGCCTGTTATCGTATTGGCTACCAAGGATAAATCCTACGACAAGATTGTCTCCAACATCCAAGAAGTGAAGGCTCGCAAGGGCGTTGTTATTGCAATCGTTACCGAAGGAGACACCACTATCAAGGAAATGGCCGACTATGTAATCGAAGTTCCATATTCCGACTTTGCACTTGCCCCGTTGCTGACTGTGGTCCCGTTGCAACTTATTGCATACTACATAGCCGTAATGAGAGGCTGCAACGTTGACCAGCCCAGAAACCTAGCAAAATCTGTTACTGTGGAATAAACAAATGCACAAATGAAACGACTTGTCAAAATATTTATAATCATAGCATTAGTTGCTTTTATCACAGCTTGTTCTACCGAAAAGAACACGCCGATGAGCCGTTTCTACCATAGTACCACATTGAAATACAACATCTATTTCAACGGACGCGAATCGTACAAGAAGGGCATCAACAAGATAAACGACCAGAATAGCGACAACTATGCCTTGATTCTCAGTGTTTTCACCGACAGCAAGGAAGAAAATGCCAGTGTCGCTAACGGCGAAATGGAAAAGGCTATCCAGAAGTCGGCAAAGGGCATAAAGTTGCATTCAATCACCAAGAAGCCAAAGCCTTCGGGCAAGGCGATGTCGCCTAAGGAAAAGGAATTTATGGCGCAGAACGAGTTCAACAAGTGGGTTGACCATTGCTATCTGCTTATGGGAAAGGCATATTTCATCAAGCGCGACTATCTGCAGGCACGGCAGAACCTTGAATATGCTCTCCGTCAATACCCTAATTCGAAGGCTCAGCCCGAAATCGCAATGTATTTAGTACGTACTTTCTGCGAGGACAAGAAATTTAAGGAAGCAAAGGAAGTCCTCGATAAGATTGACAGCGACAAGAAGATTGACAAGAAGACCGAAGGTTATTATGCCGCTGTTTGTGCCGACTATTATCTGAAGCAGAATAATCGCGAGGATGCTGCCGAGAAACTGAAAGTCGCAGTTGAAAAGACAAAGAAACGTACCGACAAGCTCAGATACACATATATTTTGGCTCAACTTAGCGAAAAGGACAACAACCTGCGCGAAGCATACAAATACTATCAGGCTGCGTCGAAGCGTAACAAGATTTACGAGATGGAGTTCAACGCCAAAATCAATATGGCGAAGTGCTCGAGCAATGGCAACAACAAGGACATTTACAAGTTGCTGAACAAGATGCTCAAGGACGAGAAGAACAAGGAGTATCGCGACCAGATTTACTATGCTATGGCTGAAGTGGAAATGAGGGCAGGCAAGGAGGCGGACGCTATCGAGCACTACAGGAAATCGTCGGAAGTCAGCATTGACAACGACTACCAGAAGGCATTGTCGTGCATGAAGTTGGGCGAACTTTACTTTGCAAAGCTCGAGTACAAGAATGCCTACATATATTACGACACTTGTATGCAGTATTTGCCCGAAAGCCACGAGAATTTCAAGGAGATACAACTGTTGTCGAAGAACCTTTCGGAACTTGTGACCTACACCGATGTCATTGAATTTGAGGATAGTGTCCAGAAGATTGCCAAGATGAGCGACAAGGAACGTAATAAGTTGATTGACGGACTTATTGCAAAGGTTGTAGAGCAGGAACGCCTTGAACGCGAACTTGCACAGCAGGAAAACATGAATTCCTATCTTTTCGACCAGAAGCGTGGCGAAACCAATACCGTTGGCAGTTCTTCGGGCAAATGGTATTTCTATAATCCTGCACAGTTGAGCTACGGAAAGAACGAGTTCCAGAAGAAATGGGGCAACCGCAAGAACGAAGACCATTGGCGTCGTCGCGACAAGACCGTTGTGTCGTTTGATATGGGCGACGACAGCGAGGCGTCCGACAGCGTTGTTGCCGATGCAAAACCTAAGAACGAAGACCCCAAGAGCCGCGAATACTACTTGCAGGACTTGCCTCTGACCGATTCGGCAATGCAGGAATCGCACAAACGAATCGAAAATGCTCTATACAACGCCAGCAAGATTTATAAGGAGAAATTTGGCGACTATCCCAAGGCAATCAACAGTTACGAGGACTTGAACAGGCGTTATCCTAATACCGACTACCAGTTGCTGTCGTATTACGACTTGTACATACTCAACACTCTTGTCAAGGACATTCCACAAGCAGAAAAATATAAGAACTTGATAATTAGTAAGTATGGTAATACCAATTATGCAAAGCTTTTGCAAAATCCAAACTTTGTGAAGGAACAGGAGGAAATTCGCAAGCGCCACGAACAGTTGTATGCCAACACCTACGATGCATTTATGCGTGGCGAGTGGAGCACAGTCCAGCGTAATGCAACAAACTTCATAAACGATAACAGCGACAGCGACTTGGTGCCTAATTTCGACTTCCTTAACACAATGTGTACTGCAAGGAATGCCGATACGACAAAGTTCAAGCTTGCCTTGCTCGATTTCATCGACCGTCATCCTAAGCACGAATTAAGGCAGGCTGCCGAGAATATACTTGCATATTTTGGCTCTGGAGACATTGATGCTCTGATTGCCGACCTAAAGTCGCGTCCCGAAGTCGTGAAGCAGCAGAAGAAGGAAGGCGAAGAGGTATCTCCTTACGAAGAGGAAACTCCCGAAGCAACCTATACGTTCGACGAGATGTCGGAACATTACTATGTGATTTATTTCAAGTCGGAACAGGTTGACGACAAGCGACTTGCGTTTGAAATCCGCAATTTCAACATCTTCAATTTCAATATGCGGACTTTCAACGTAGTTACAAGCACATTCAACGGAAACTACTCGATGATTACTGTGCGTCCGTTCCGCAATATGCGCCAGTCGGTCAACTACTCGAAGATGATTGCCAACAGCGAGGATGTTTTCAATAAGCTCAAGAATGTTGATTACAAGATATTTGTGATTTCAGCCGAAAACTTCAAGCAGCTTACTGCCAGCAGAAACCTGAACGCATACCTTGAGTTCTACAACGAGAATTACAATAAATAATATTATTGGTGCCCGCGAAAAAACTTTGAAATACAAAATACAGAACGAACCAACTAGAATTTTGCAGTCTAACTTTTGACACCAACCCGACTTTATAAATAACAAATTGTTGTACCTTTGCAAATTGACTATAATGAATTGCAGAAAGCGAAAATAAGACTATGACAACACGTGAACTATTAGAAAAGCAGTATCTTGAAAAGGACGACATAAAACAGCTATTGGCAACTTCGGGTGAAGAAATGCAGATGCTTTTCCATAAGGCTCAAGAAGTTAAGTTTTCTGCGTTGGACAACTTCGTGCATCTCAGGGGACTTATCGAATACAGCAACAAATGCCGAAAGTCGTGCCTATACTGCGGAGTTCGTAGCAACAATACCAATATCGAACGGTACACTCTTACCGACGACGAGGTTGTTGAATGTGCAAAGCTTTCGCACAAACTGGGCTACGGTTCGGTTGCAATACAGAGCGGTGAGCGTAGCGACAAGGCTTTTACCGACAAGATAACGACCTTAATCAAACGCATCAAGGAGATTGACGGTGGCTCGTTAGGCATAACGCTTTCGCTAGGAGAACAGAGCGACGAAGTTTACCGCGAATGGTTCGAGGCGGGAGCACATCGCTATCTGCTGAGAATTGAATCGTCGAACGAGGATTTGTACTACAAGATTCATCCGCATGACGAACGACACGACTTCCACAAGCGGCTTGCCTGCATCGATTCGCTGATTTCAATTGGCTATCAGACAGGTACTGGCGTAATGGTGGGACTGCCGTTCCAAACTATAGATATACTTGCTGACGACCTTATTTTCTTCAGACAGAAAGATGTTGCAATGGTAGGCATGGGACCCTTCATTCCGCATCCCGATACACCTTTATATAAATATGCCGACCAGATTCCTCCTGTGAAGGAAAGAATGGACATGACGCTGAAGATGATTGCAACACTTCGTCTGATGATGCCTGAAATCAATATGGTGGCAGCCACAGCAAACCAGACCATCGACCCGATGGGACGCGAAAAGGCAATTATGGCAGGGGCTAATGTCATTATGCCAAACCTGACGCCAAACGAATACCGCGAAGACTATCTCATCTATCCCGATAAAGCCTGCGTAAGCGACAAGCCTGAGGAATGCTTTTCGTGCCTCGACATCCGTATGAAGGCAATCGGTCACAAGATTCTCTACAACGCTTGGGGCGATTCGGTGGCATTTACGAAGAAAAAAGCCAAATCGGAACGCTAACGCATATCAGCGAACGCCATCGCAATCCTATCCAAAGCTTCCTTCAGTATCGAACGCGGACAACCGATGTTCATACGGAAAAATCCTGCGTAGTCATCACCGCCAAAGGTTCGCCCATCGTTCAAGGCAACTTTTGCCTTGTTGATGAGTCTGTCTTGCAATTCTTCGTGCGACAAGCCTAATCCGTTGAAATCGAGCCACAGCAGATACGAAGCCTCGGGCAGAACAGCCTTGACCTTAGGTAAGTTGCGCTTGAAATAATCGTCAGCAAAAGCAATGTTCTCTACAAGGTAGTCCTTCAGTTGCGAAAGCCATTCTTCTCCACCGCGGAAGGCAGCCTCGGCACCGATGTAGGCAAAAATATTCCCGTTGGCAAACTCAGAAGCCTCAAGGTATTCGAAATAGGTGTCACGAATAGACTTTTCGGGAATGTAGGCTATGGAACTTGACAAGCCAGCAATATTGAAGGTCTTGCTTGGCGCGATGAAAGTTATGCAGTTTGATTTTGCAGTATCCGATACCGTTGAGAACGATGTGTGCTTATAGTTTGGCAAGGTAAGGTCGGCGTGAATCTCGTCGGAAATGACAAGTACGCCATTGCGCTTGCATATTTCTGCAATACGCTGCAAATCAGACTTTGACCATACCGTTCCGCCTGGATTGTGAGGATTGGACAAAAGCATCATCTTGCAACCCTTAGCCTTTTGTTCAAGGTCGGCAAAATCAATTTCAAAGCGACCCTCCTTAAGTATTAACTTGTTGGTTATCAATTCGCGTCCATTGTTTATTGGTAAGTTCACAAACGGCGGATATACAGGTGTGTTGATTAAAATCTTGTCACCAGGCTTAGTAAACGCCTGAATGCAAAATGCTATGCCGACAACGATTCCAGGAATGTAATGCAGTTCCCGTTTTTCTGCCTTAATAGAATAATGCTTTGCAAACCAATCTATTACTGCCCCAAAATATGAATCATCACCAAAGGTGTAGCCAAGAAAACCTTGATCGCAACGCTTTCTTATTGCATCAAGCACACATTCAGGTGCCTTGAAATCCATGTCGGCAACCCACATCGGCATCAAATCCTCTGTTCCGAAAAACGGTTTCATCAAGTCGTGCTTCACACTTGCACTTCCCTTGCGCGGGAAAACTTCGTCAAAGTTATATTTCATTGTTTTTGAGTTTTTCTAAATGCATAAATTACCAGTCCAATTCCACACAATATTGCAGGAATACTCAGTATCTGTCCCATATTCAGCGACATACCTTCCTCAAATGCTTCTTGGTTCTGCTTTAAAAATTCAATGAAGAATCGAGCCGTGAACACCATAATAAGGAACATTCCAAGCATAAATCCGTGCTTTTCTGCAAAATTCTTCCTTTTGTAAAGCATAATCAGGACAATTGACACGACAATGTAGCACAATGCCTCGTATATCTGTGTAGGATGGCAGGGTAGTGTGTCGCCGTTGCGGACAAACAGGAAACCCCAAGGCAAATCGGTAGGATAACCGTAAATTTCGGAGTTCATAAGGTTGCCCAAACGAATCAGCGCACCGACAAAACCAGTGGG
>CACWOG010000030.1 GCA_902762455.1 uncultured Bacteroidia bacterium
TCGTCGATGCTTGCTTTTGATGCAACGCAAAGTTTTACAGTTTGCTTGCTGCTGGTAGTTTCCATGTCGCTCTGCGCAGGGGCCAACCATGTCACGATAGGCTTGGCAACGCTGACATCTTCGGTCTTCTTGACTTCAAGTTCGCCATTTTTGAAAGTGCCTTCTTCCTTGGAGCCATCGGCGTGGTAGAAAACGCCTTTGCCAGTCATTTCACCGTTAACGAAGCTTCCAATGTATCTTTCGCTGGAGTCGCGGTCCTCGAGTGTTCCTTGTCCGTTTGCCATCCCGTTTTTAAAATCGCCGACGTAATAGTTTCCATTATATAGGTCAAGCATTCCTTTCCCCGATGGTACACCGTTGACGAGGTTTCCGTAGTAGCGGCCATTGGCGGTAAGCTTTATTCCGAATCCGTTTTTCGAGCCGAAGATGACGTCGAACTGGTTTTCGTCCATTTCGCTTACAAACTCGTCGTTGTTCCAGATACCTGAATATTTTGTGTTGGTTTCGGTGTCGAATAGTACGCCTTGTCCGTGTCGTGCGCCGTTTTTAAGCTGTCCGTAGTACACCGAACCGTCGCTCCATATAAGTGCTCCGTATCCGTCGAGGGCGCTTCCCTTCATGTCGCCATTGTAGTAGGCTAGTCCGCCGCGGTCTTCGGGTTTGTATGTAGCCAGTATGTATCCGTTTGCTTCGTCGTCAACCCATGCACCGTCGAAAACTTCGTCGTCGGCAGTGTACAAAGTGCCTTGTCCGTGGCGTTTGCCATTTTTGAACGAGCCTTCGTAGTACGAACCGTCGTCGTAGATAAAAATGCCGTATCCGTTTGTGCAGTTGCCACTTATACAGCCGTACTGGTTGGTAACTTCGCCTAGGTAACGACCTTCTTCCCATATTCCTTCTTGTTCCGAACCGTCGGGATTTACTAATATTCCATAGCCGTTGTATTTACCATTCTTGAATTCACCAGAGTAAGCAGAACCGTCGTTTTTTACAAGCAAACCTTGTCCGCTGGGCTTTCTCTGAATGAAATTGCCTTCGTAGTACGAGCCATCGTCGTATATGAAAACACCGTATCCCGAAATGCAATCGCCGTTGATGCAACCTTGTATGTCGTCATCTACAATTTTGTCGTTCTGATATATGCTTGTCTCTGAATTTCCCTCTGCATCGGATTCGGTTCCAATTCCGTGGCGCTTCCATCCCTGCCAATGTCCTACATATCGGCTGCCGTCGGTCCAGATGTATGTACCCTGACCATTGGGCGCATCATCCTTGAAATTGCCTACATACATATTGCCGTCGCTAAAAATGTATGAGCCAGAGCCGTTGAAGTTGCCATTTTCGAAAAAGCCAATATAGCGGTCGCCATTGTCGATTCTATATACTCCGTATCCGTCTTCGCAGTTGCCGCTCAAGCAGTTAGGATTTGTGTTTTGTGCCAAAACATTGCTGGCGATGAGGCATGCAAGTGCAAACGCGGTAATCTTTATGCCTTTAAATATGTGTTTACTCATTTTTATCGCATTAAATTTTTAAGCGACAAAATTAAGTAAATATTCAATAGGTTGTGTTACATTATTCAATGTGGCTATATATGTTGTCTAAAATAGATATGGTAAAACTCTCTTATTTGTCATTCCGCAAGTTAGAACAATAACGCGATACGGAACGGGAGCGTCATATTGTTCAACTGTGCGGAATCTCCTGTTGAAACGTTTTCAGTTGGAGATTCCGTACAGACAGGCTCACACGACACGTCCCTTAGTCGGTTCGCTTTGTCTTACGGAATGACGAGAAGGGGTTATATATACCTTATTCAATGGTTTCGATGTAAAAGCTCACGGGGCGGAATCCGTCATTGCAGGAAATCATTGCCGAGTTGGGATTTTTCATCCAGCCGTCGTAGAAGTTGCCACGCCCTGCAGCCAGTTCTTCGACGAACCAACGCATTGATTCCCACGCGCTGTCGCAAAGACCTTCGGGTTTCTGTCCGTCGGTCGAAATCCAGCTTTCGCCTTCGGAAATGTCGCAGGTGTGCTCGATAGGATTTTCGTATTTTGCCGACAAGTCGGGGTAGGATGCTTTGCGTATGGCTGTGATTTTAACTTTTTTCATTTGCGTTTTCTTTTGTTGATACCGAGAACGCACCACCTTATGAATGGTATGCGGCTGATGATTTCGTTCAATGCTGGCGAAATTAGCAAAACGGATGCTAAAAGTATAGCATATATTGCGAGAGGTGGCAACTGTGTGTACATTTTCAGCATGTAGCCGAGAGATGCGATTACAAGGTAGTGCATTACATATATTCCGAAGCTCGATTTTGCCATGTAGGCTGCGAATCTGGATGTCTTGTCGGTCCATTTAGCGAAGCAACCGATGAGAGAAAGTATTGTTGACCAGGCGAAAATGTTTGTCAGCCAGTCTTTTAGTACAATGGGATTGGTGTCGTCAAGTCCGTAGATTCTAATGGCGAACACTATGCCGCTTGCAAGCGAAATTGCAAGCATTGGCAGACATATACGTTTGGCAAGTTCGATAACCTTGTCGTGCGAAAATACAAAGTAGCCCAGCAGGAACGTAATGAAGTATTCGGCAGGACGGTAGAGGTTCCACAGGCCTTCGCCCGAGTTTGGCTCGGGATAGCTGATGTTTGTCTGGGTTGCACCCCAAACTACAAGGTATCCGCCGAGTACGATTATTAGAACACCAACCCAATTGTTTGCTTTATTATTGATAAGGTTTCCAAACGCAGAATGAATTTTGTCGCCTTTTAAAAGACGTATCAGGATGAGTATCAGTGAGAAAAGCCACAAGTCCTGTATGAACCACAGCGGTCCAGTTCCCGACAAGGCGCAGGCAATATATCGTGCTTCGGTGGGAATGGTCTGTATCTTGTCGGCAATGCCTTGCGAAACGCCAGCAATTTGCGTGTTGAAGTAGCCTGTCATCCACTGGAATACGAAAAGTCCTATAGTTGCGGGAACCAGCAGTTTCCTTGTCCTTGACTTGATAAATTCCTTATGCGAACACTTTTCGAGTGCATATTTCGAACTCATTCCAGCGACAACGAAAAGGAGCATCATTATCCACGGGTAGATGAGCGACATAATTGCGTCCTGCGGTTGGGTTTCGTAGAATCCGCCGATTCCACCGAACACGCCCTTTGCGTTGTAGAAATAGAAGACGTGGTATATCAGCACGATGATTACCGTAGTCCATCGTAAGTTGTCAAGCCAGTGTTTTCTCATTTTATTTGCTTTAATTCATCGGTTTGTTCCTTTTTGGGCAGTTTCTTTACCACTTCGGTAAACGAGTGGTTGATGAGCTTGCATAGCAGTTCGTCGGTAACATCGCGGTTGAACCAAATCTGGTTCCAGTACTGCTTGTTCCAATGGTAAGCCGGTTCGATTGCAGAATAGTGGTCGCGAAGCTCGACGGCATAGTCGGGGTCGCACTTTACAACGCCAAGTTCGGGATTGTCAAGGGCTATGCAGGCGAAGATTTTGTTCTTCACACGAAAAACCAGCACGGTTTCGTCAAAGGGAAAATCCTCGGTGGTGCAGGGAAGCGACAGGCAATATTCGCGGAATTTCTCTATGTCCATAACTATTTGGCTGTAGAATATTTAGTTAGGTCAATGTCAACTTTTTTCAGACATTTTTCCTTCGACATTGCATTTGGGTTGGTGCCTGGAAGTCCTTGAGGGATAGGTTGTCCGATTTGTTCGAACAGCCATACCCAGTATGGCGGGAAAGTGCCGTCGTCGGACTTGAAGTTCATTGGGGCGTCGCTGAAAAGGTATTCGCCTTTCTCGTCGATGTATGAGTTGCGGACAAGTTCGCTGCAGTATTGCTCGTTGTTGTCGGGCAGGAAGTATAGGTCGTAGTCGCGGCCAGTGAACTGCTTGGCATTTTCGACATACTTTGCTGCGTTGCTGTTGTCGCTCAGACGCATGATGTCCATTTGTGGCAACGTGCCGTCGTTGAGTGTGAAGTCGCAGAAGAAAGTGTCGAGCGGATGGCGGTCAACGCCATGAGCGAGAGTTGCATCTATTATCCATACGCTGTCGTTGCTGACTTCTGCTATTGCCACATGTATGTAGTTGATTCCAACGCTGTCGCCGGTAGAGGCGGCTATTGCCGAACCCATTTCAGTAGTATCTGACATATAGTCGAGCGGCAGGGCGACGAATACGAGGTCGCCGGTCTGAAGTTGTTCTGTTTGTGCTTCGGCAGGTTCTGCCTTTTCGGTATTTCGGTTGCATCCGACAAGCGAAATCGTTGTGAGGATGGCAAGAGCGAATATATGTTTGTGTAGTTTCATTGTATGTTTAAATTTTCTTAAGTGTGATGACCGTAATTTCCGCATTTGCACCAAGCCTTACGGGCAGAGTGCAGCCGAGACCTACATTTATGTACATTGTCTGTCCGTTTTTGTCGTAGCGACCATCGGTGTCGGTGAAAGTCCACGAGGCGGGAGTCCATCCGAAAAGTTTGATTTGTGCGGCGTGGGTGTGTCCGCAAAGTGTGAGCGGAATGTCGGTTTGTCCGACCACTTCACCGCGCCAGTGGCTTGGGTCGTGGGTGAGAAGTATGCGGAACCCGTCGGTGCCTTGAATTGCTTTTGGCAAATCGCCCATGTCGATGGTGCGGAAGCCTTGGTTCGAGCAGTTTTTGTTGTCAACACCGATGATGGTTATCTTTTGCCCGTTGCGTTCTATGGTGAAATTGTCGTTTCGTAGCAAATGCCAGCCGAGAGTGTTTCGCTGTAGGCTGTCGAGGCGTGCGACAGCATTTTCCCTGTTGAATGTTGAGTCGCTACGATGCCTGTAAATTATAAAGTCGTGGTTGCCGAGAATGCTGGCTATGCCGTCATTGGCTTTCATCTGCTTTAGTGTTTCGATGTGTGGCTCGGCTTCTTCCACGCCAAGGCTTACCAAGTCGCCAGTGAAGCATATAAGGTCGGGATTTTGCGCATTGATGGAATCGACAAACCGCTTCAGTTGCTTGGGATTGTCATCGAAAGTAGAAAGGTGCAGGTCGCTGATGTGGACAATTTTGTACCCATTGAAGGCTGTTGGAATGTCCTTGTGCGAGTATTCCCATTTGTTGATGTCGAGTTTGAAGCGACCGAAGAAATATCCGTAGGCGAGAACTATCCATGCGAAAGCCACAAGTCCGAAGGCTGTCCATCCGAATGGCGCGTAGGGCAGGGCATAGTGGAAACATTTGGCAATCAGCCATATTACAAACCAAAGGATATTCGGTATGGCGACCAACAAAAAGCTCAGGACAAGCACCGATACAAGCATCATTCCCATCATATCAGTTGGCGTTTTGTTTGTCCAACTTCTCGAACACCGAATTGTTGCTGACAAATTCGGGCACAATCTTTTTCATCTCGGCTACAATTTCCATATCGTTCCTGTTGGGAGCAATCTCGATGAGGTGTTCGATAGGCTTTGCAACCTCGGAATGGTCGTACACGCGAACCTTGGCGACCATAATCTGTTTGTTTTCAGTAGGAATTGTATTCTCCTTGGTTGCAAGCAGTTCCTCGTACAACTTTTCACCGGGACGAAGCCCCGTGTATTTAATTTCAATGTCATCGCCGACCTTCAATCCCGACAGCAGAATCATCTTTTCTGCCAATTTTGCAATTTTAACGGGCTGTCCCATGTCGAAAATGAAAATTTCACCGCCTTTGCCCATGTTTCCAGCAATAAGTACGAGCTGGCAGGCTTCGGGGATTGTCATGAAGAAGCGTGTGATTTCGGGGTCGGTAACGGTAATAGGACCGCCATTTTCAATCTGCTTGCGGAAACGCGGAATCACCGAACCGTTTGAACCCAAGACATTGCCGAAACGTGTAGTTATGAACTGAGTATTTACATTTTCGGTGTTGTTGAGCGACTGAGTGTAGATTTCTGCTATTCGCTTGCTTGCACCCATTACATTTGTTGGATTTACAGCCTTGTCGGTACTAATCATCACAAACTTGCCAACATTGTGCCTTACGGCGGTATCGGCAAGAATTTTGCTACCCATTACATTGGTAATCACCGCTTCTGACGGATGGTTTTCCATCATCGGCACGTGCTTGTAGGCAGCGGCGTGATAAACTATTTCGGGTTTGTACCTGTCGAAAACCTGCTCAACAAGAACCTTGTCGCGGACATCACCGATGACAATTTCAATGTTGCTGAACTTATATTCCTCGCGGATTTCAAGCTCGATGTCGTAAAGTGGCGATTCGGCGCAGTCGAACAGAATTATCGTCTTGGGGTTGAATTTGGTCAGCTGACGGACTATTTCACTACCGATAGAACCAGCGGCTCCAGTCACCATAATGACTTTTCCGCTTAGGTTACGGTTCATATCGTCCTGGTCGATATGTATTTCGGGGCGTTCGAGCAGGTCTTCAATCTTGAATTTCTTCAGTTGGTTGACCGAAAGTTCGTCATTTACCCAACTTGTCACTTCTGGAATTGTGCGGACTTCCACGTTGTGGGATATGCAAATGTCGAGCACGAAATTTTTGCGTGCCACCGACAGGCTTCGTTCCGAAATTATCAGCAGAGACACATTGTTTTCATCAATAATGCTTTCAAGGTCCTTTATGTGGTAAATCCTGATTCCGTCAATCTTGTTTCCGGCTACTCGCTTGTGATGCTCAACAAAGCCCACAACCCTGTACTGTGTACGGCGGTCGCGCTCGATTGCCCTCTTGGTTGTCTGTGCAAGGTTTCCCATTCCGTATATCAGCACGTTGTTGCTGGATTTCGGTTGTCCGTTGTATTCAAGGTAAAGTATTTTTATGAGAAGGCGCGAGAATATCAATGTCGATGAGGATATGAAAGCGTCGATTATGACAATCGAAAGCGGAACGATGTATTTCCCAATTATTGCAAAGCTAATTACGTCGGCCAGCACCAAAGTTGCCGAACCGCAGGCGAGTACGATGAGAATGCGCACAATGTCGTGGGTGCCGGTAAATCTTACCATTCCGGAATAGGTCTTGCCGATAAAGAAGGATATTGCCCTGATGAGTGTTACAATCAGTATTCCCATTGGCATAAAGAACCTTTCGGTGTCGGGAATGTGGAAGTTGAACCTCAGGTTGTAGGCAAAAAGTATAGATGCGAAACATATAATAATGTCAATCAAAAATACTACCCACCGAGGTGTTATTCGTCGCAATATGTTGATGCTTGGTGTCATAATTTCTTTAAAATGATTACTCTATGCTTGTCGTTGTAAAGTTCCTTGAAATTGTATTTGCTGCAAATGTAGCCGATGCTTTTTTCGTTGTAGAAGCAAACGTGCGTGGGGTCGTTTTTGTAGTACCAGTCGGCAAAATCTGTGTTTTGTGGCAAAAATTCTGTCATTATGCCTAATATTCCGTTGTTATTCAGCAGGGTGCAGATTTTGTCAAGTTCGTGGCTGGGGTTGAAGAAATGTTCAAAGCATTCGGTTGCGAATATGAAATCGTATTTTGCACTGAAGTTGCATTGCGGGAAGAAATAAGGGTCGTAGAAATCGCATTCAAAGCCTTTGCCCTTGATTATCTGTGCAAGTACAGGATTTGGTCCGCAACCGTAGTCAAGACCTTTCGCTCCTGCCGACAAATATTTCATCGTTGGTTCGATTACGCGGCCGAGAAAGGAGACGTAACCATCATCGTCGATGCTGTTCTGGTGGAACGAGTAGCGTTTTTTCTCGTCGTCGGCACAGAGGCGGTCGTTTTCGTCCATATACACAAGCCCGCAGTTGTCGCATCGGTAGTAATTTTTCCCGTTTGCGGCAAACGACTTTTCTGTTAGGCAATTGCACAACGGACAATTCATAGCTATTCCTCGTTGTCGGCAAGTTCTACGCGCAAGCCCATGTCCATAATTCCCACAAGGTTTTCGATGCGCATTGCCTGATTGTATTCGATGTGATATTTTCCAGCCTTCGGGAAGCGTACATTTTTCTTCCACAGTATCTGGTTGTCCCAGATGTCGCCCAATCCGCTGCCCGACCATTTGCCGTGTTCGTCGGCAAGCTGGCATTCAAGTGTATCTACGGCTTTCTGTCCGCTTGGCGACCACGAGTTTATGAAAAGCCAAAGGTTGTTGTACGGATACTGGTTTGCGTGGCGAACGTTGACATAAATGTTGTGCAAAGCGGAGGTGTCGCTGACTTCGAACTCGAAGTTCAACGGTTTTGCGGAGTTCCATACATAGTCGTCAATTTTCACATATTCCTCGTAAACCTTGTTGCGGTCGCACGAAGCAAGAGCCAACGTTAACATCGCTATTATGAATAAGATACTGTTTCTCATTATTGTTCGTTTTTGTCGTTTGTAGGTTTGGGCGTGGCATCTTGCTTTTGATGTGAATCTTGTGGTTTGCCCTGCTTCTTGCCCCTGTTGCGGTTCTTGTTTTTGTTCTGCTTCTTTGCCTTGTCGAAGCGGGTGATGCTTTCGGAGTTAAGCTCGTCGGTGTACGAAATCGAACGCGAACCGGTCTTTTGCATCTCGAATACGTTTTCTGGCAAAATTCCATTCCTGTTTTGTTCCACAATGTTCTTTACCGTGTCAACATCCAAGATTTTTATTGTAGGAATGTCGTTTATGCGCACTTCGTAGTACATCTGCTTCTTGAAAATGTCGTTCTTGATGTGGTGAGCCTCGCCTTCCTTTGTGCGCAGTACCGATGCGTTTTCTGGGAAGTCCTTGCGTGCATCAAGGTAAACGCCGAGTTCGTAGTTGAGGCAGCATTTCAACTTGCTGCATTGTCCTGCAAGTTTCTGCGGATTAAGCGTAAGTTCTTGCAGCCTAGCCGAGTTGGTTGATACCGAATTGAAGTCCGACATCCAAGTTGTGCAGCAAAGTTCACGACCGCAGGGACCTATACCGCCGATTCTTCCTGCTTCCTGACGTGCACCTATCTGCTTCATTTCGATGCGGATATGGAATTCCTCGGCCATACGCTTGATAAGTTCGCGGAAATCGACGCGTTCCTCGGCTATGTAGTAGAAAATAGCCTTGGTCTTGTCTCCCTGAAATTCGGTGTCGCCGATTTTCATCGACAGACCGAGTTCTTCGGCAAGTTCGCGTGTGCGGAGCATTGTCGGACGTTCGAGGGCGATTGCCTCCTGCCATTTCTTGATGTCGTTGGCGCGTGCCTTGCGGTAGATTTTCTTTATTTCGGCAAGCCTGAGGTTCTTTATCTTTCTCATCTGGTAACATGCAATCTGGCCTATTGCCGAAACAATTCCGATGTCGTGTCCGGGCGACGATTCCACAGCCACTATGTCGCCAACCTGCAACGGCAGGTCGAGGTTGTTTTCGTAGATGCCCTTGCGGGTGTTCTTGAATCTTACTTCCACATATCTCGACTGGGCAAGCGGGTCGTTTATGTCGGCAAGCCAGTCGTAAACGTTGAGTTTGTTGCAGCAGCCTTTTGCCGAGAACGAACAATAGTTTTCGTCGCAGTTGTCGGTCGGGATATTTATAATTCTGTCTTCCATGTTATTTGCGTATTATTTTCATTATGTTGAACGCGGTGTCGGTAAAAATTATCTCCGAATTTCCGTTGCGTTCAATCTGGTAATATGAATCGTTGAAAATTGTTATAAAGTTATTGATATTCCTTTCGTTAATGAAGCGAGAGAAGTTCTTGGCAAACGCGTCCTCGTCTTTTGTAAGATAGGCGACATTGCTGTTGATGTTCCTTGCAAAGTTTTCGCGTACCATAATCAGGCAGTAGTCGATGAAACTTTTCTGCCGTTCGCGCGACAGCTTTGCGATTTCCTTTGCAAAGGCGAGTGCCGAAATCACATCGCCGCTGTAGCAGGTTCGCATCAGTGACTTGAAGTTCTCGAAGTTGAATGCGTTTTCTTCGTCCTGTTCGATTTGCTGGCGTGCTTCGAGGAAACTGCCGTTGCTAATCTTCACAATGTCGGCGGCTTCGTCGTCGGTTATGCCGAAACGGTCAACCAGAGCCTGCTTCAGCGGTTCGTCGGCTATTCCGAGGACCTTTATGGGCTGGGTGCGCGACTGTATTGTGGGCAGAATGTCCTCGCGGTTGTTGCTCACGAGCAGGAACACCGTGTTGTGTGGCGGTTCCTCGAGGATTTTCAGAATTTTGTTGGCGCAGTCGGTGTTCATCTTTTCGGGCAGCCAGATTATCATTACCTTGTAGTCGGATTCGTAGGTCTTGAGGCTGACCTTTTTGATGATTTCTGCCGATTCGGCAGCGTATATCTGGCACTGCTTGTTTTCGCTCTGCAGGTTGTTTGTCCAGTCGCGGTACGAAAAATAGGGGCTTTTGTTCACCATTGGCCGCCAAAGGTCGATGTAGGTGTCGCTCACGGCCTTGTTTTGTGAATTTGACGAAGTGATGTATGGGAAAACGAAGTGCAAGTCGGGGTGTACCAGCTTTTCGTACTTCTGGCAGCTTGGACATACGCCGCAACTGTCGCCGTCCTGTTTGTTTTCGCACGAGAGGTACTGGGCGAAAGCTATTGCCAACGCCATCTTGCCGACACCCGGCGCACCGAAGAACAAGTAGCTGTGGCTCACGCGGTTTTCCTTGTAAGCCTGTACGAGCCTGCTCTTGATTTCGTCCTGTCCTATTACGTCCTTGAATCTCATTTCTGCAAAAATGAAAACAAACCGCAAAGATACGAAAAAATATCGGAATATTTATTTCGTCTGCGATTTTCCTTTCAAAATTTCTATGTAGCTGACGTTGCTCGCAACATTGCTACAAATTTTGAAATTAATTCGGCGCAAAATTGTATTCGGTGCAATAATTATATTCGGCGCAAATCATTGCGCCGCTACAATCATCAAATTCCGAATCGTTATAATTATGTTAAATTTTTGTTAAAACAGCAAACTCTGGGCAACGTATTTGCGTTATAAATTGTCATAGCATCACAAATCAAAACAAAAAAGGAAGATGAAAAATGGCATTTTCAATATACGGAAACACATGTTACTGTTGCTTGGTGCCTTCTTGATACAGTTAAGTGTGTTAGCTCAGTTGTCGGTGTCAATAACAGGCAATTTCAATGGGTGCGCCCCGCAGATTCTTACTTTTGGATGCAACGTTACAGGTGCCAACGGCGAAGTGTCGTACTCGTGGTCGTCGGGAAACGGAGATGTGTCGCTTCTTGCAGAACCTACGTTTTCTTACATTTCGGCTGGGCACTACAATCTTTCAGTTACTGTAGAATGCAACGGCCAGACGGCTACTGCAACACGCGAAGTTGTGATATTCAATGGTCCAACGGCTTTGTTCAATGACAGTACTGTAATTGGATGCACTCCATACACGCACGAGTTTCGAAGTTTGTCGGAAACTGGCGATGCCGCAATAACAAACTATCTATGGTATTTCGGTGACGGCAATTCGATGAGAGGACAGAACAGAAGGCACGTTTACACATCACCAGGAATTTTTACCGTATCGCTCGAAGTTACTGATGCCAATGGCTGTACAGACATAATGCATTCGCAGATGCTCACGGTATCGAAATCCCCAAGCGTGACTATTGCCGCCAACGATGCGCAATGGTGTGTTGCGCCACACGAGGTTGGTTTTTCATCCGAAATATCTACCGATGTCGGACTTGGTGGACCATACGAGGCGACTTGGGATTTTGGCGACGGCACTAACAGCAACGAGGACAACCCTTCGCATACATATACGCAGACAGGTAGTTTCGACGTGACGCTTATAGTTGTGGATTCTTATGGTTGCCAGACGATTGTGAGAAACGATGAAATGGTTGAGATAGGAACGTTTGCACCAAACTGCGTTGTACCCGAACAAGTATGCCTAAATGCCACGACAATTTTTCGCAGCGATGCCGACGAAGTTGACTGTATGTGGAACTTCGGAGATGGTAGCCCTTCGCAATACGAGCCGAATGCAAGCCATACGTATTCGCAGACAGGCACTTATTCCGTTTCGTTCACTTTCGACCCCAACGGACCTTGCAGGCAGACACAGGTTTTCAGTATCGAGGTGGTTGACGTGCAAGCCTCGTTCCGCACCGAGCCAGAAGACTTGTTTTCCTGCACTTACCCATTCAATGTAAGGTTTATTAGTACTTCGGTAGGCGAAAACCTCACATACACCTACAATTTTGATGACACCTACTTGGGTATGGACGAGAATATGACTCATTCGTACTCGCAGAACGGCAGATACACGCCTACGCTTACAGTAAGTTCGCCCGGTGGATGTACATCAAGGTTTACTGGACAAGAAATTGTGGTCAACAAACCCGAAGCATCGCTTCATTTTTCTATGCCTAGCGGATGCGTGCCAGCGACGGTCGAGTTATTCAACAATTCCGACTACACCGACAATTCTGCGGTAGTGGATTTCTTTTGGGACTTCGGTGATGGCAACAGTATGCATACGAGCGACTCTTCGGTAGAACACGAATACACCGAACTTGGAAATTATAGTACGCTGCTCACAATTACCGACACCTCGGGCTGTACCGCAATAAGTTCCGTACTAATAAGAACAGGAGAAACTGTTTCTCCGCAACAGTTTGGCGTGATGGATGCCCTGCACAATTACATTCCGCGCGATTCGGTTTGTCCGCACGATGTAGTGTATCTTTACAATTCAATGTCGGGATATTCGGACATATACGACTTCTATTTTATTATGAATTCGGGCGACAAAACTTGGCAGGTAAGCACTACAAATATGTACAAGCCATACTCGTTTGAGGTTGACACAGGATGGAACAAGGTCGGATTTGTGGTCGAATACAACAACTGTCTGTCGCCTGTATCGTTGTGGGACAGCATTTATGTAAAGCCGCCGATTGCACTCGTATCACCATTTAACAACTGTTCGTCTCCGCTCAACTACTCATTTAAGGTCATAGAAAATCTCGGAGCGCAATACTGGGAATGGTTGATATACAATGCAGCAACTGGCGATACTCTTATGTACGACCCGCATTCCGCAACCGATTCCATTTCAATAACTTATCCGTCGTATGGCAGTTACGAATGCAAATTTACTGCTCACAACGATGGGTTCGACTGCGAAGACGGGCAGACCATTATGTGCAACATTATGCCACCACAGTTCCAATGGGAAATTTCGTCCGATACGCTTTGCCTTGCAAACAGGCTTACTGCTGTGGTTCTGAGTGCACCATCGTTTGTGGAGGTTGCCTTCGACTGGGATGGTGGCAGTGTGTCGATTGACGAACTCGAATGGATCCCAATAGACGGAATTACCGACGGTCGCCATTTTTACGAAAGTGGTGGTGACTATGAGGTTATTGCCTATGCACGGCAAAGCGACGGCTGCATATATGAATTTTACAAGCAGGTGTATGTTGTTGACCCGCAATCGAGCATTACGCCCGAAAACGCTTCTGGATGTGTACCTGCTACTTTCGACTTTGAACTTATTATCCATACTGACGACCCTCTGCGTTCTGTTGAATGGAATTTTGGCGACGAACAGACTTCTACTGGACAGAATGTCTCCCATACCTATAGTGTAGCAGGCACTTACAATGTCTCGGTAAATATGATGACAATGCACGGATGTAGGTTTTCGGCAAACTATACCGACAGGGTAAAGATTTTTGAAACTCCAGACACTTATGTCGAATTTGCCGAACAAGTATGCCTTGGTACCGAACAGGTATTTTTTGCCGAAAATCAGAGCAGTTCAATATGGCACGAATGGAACTTCGGAGATGGCACAATTGCCTCTGGCACAAGCAATACTGTCACGCACCAATACGAACAGGTAGGGCTTTACTCACTGACCCACATAGCCTCAATAAGGGACAACGGCGTTGCCGTATGCAGCGATACTGCCGTATATGAAGAGAGCATACTCGTTCAGAATATAATTTCTGTAGAATTCAGCCTCGACAGTACGGTGTACAACTGCTATCCCGTATGCCCGACCATCCACACTTCAATCCATACCGACCCCGAATATGTAAGCAAACGTTACACTTGGAATATGGGCAACGGCGATGTCCTGCACGTACAAAATCCACGATACTTATACACTTCGCCAGGAACGTATAATATTGTTCTTGAGGTTACAACCCCAGGCGGTTGCAGTTCAACATATTCGCAGATGGTGGAGATTTCTGGTCCCGAAGCCGACATTTCGCTCAGCGATACCATTGTCTGCGCTGGCGGCAGTGTGCATTTTGCGATGACCGATGCTGTAAATGTCGAAAGTTTTGTGTGGGTTGTCGGAGGCGGCGACAGTTACGCTAATATGCCCGAAGTTACACATACTTATGACTATGTTCCGCAGTCGGGATATTTCCCTGTTACCTTGTCGCTGCAAAACGGAAATTGCACGGTTGACTTCACCGAGCAGGTGTATGTATATAGAATTTCTGCCAATTTCAACCTTATCGATTCGAATGGAAGTACCGTTGGCGAAGGTGCGTGTCCTCCGTTGGAAGGTAGGCTGGAATATTCGGCTTCAACGGAAGTTACGCCACATTGGTATGTGAACGGTGTGGAACAGACGGAAACTTTGGTGTCGTGGACAAATTCTTCTACGTTGGTTGATTCGCTGAACGTGGTTTCTCTGTCGGTCACCGATTCGCTAGGCTGTGT
>CACWOG010000031.1 GCA_902762455.1 uncultured Bacteroidia bacterium
ATGTAGAGAACGACCCGTCGGGTACTCGTATCTACACATTGGACAACGGCTTAAAGGTTTACCTCGCTGTAAACAAGGATGAGCCTAGAATACAAACCTACATCGCAGTAAGGGCAGGTGCAAAGAACGACCCGCGCGAGACAACAGGTCTTGCCCACTACTTTGAACACATGATGTTTAAGGGTACAGACAAGATTGGAACAAAGGACTGGGAAAAGGAAAGCGTTCTCATCCAGGCAATCAGCGACAAGTTTGAAGAACACGCTGCCGAAACCGACCCTGAAAAGAAAGCCGCTATCTACGCTCAGATCGACAGCCTTTCGCAAGAAGCATCGAAGTACGCAATTGCTAACGAGTACGACAAGATTTGCTCGATTCTCGGTGCTACCGGAACAAACGCTTGGACATCCTACGAAGAAACCGTTTATGTAAACGAAATTCCTTCGAACGAAATCGACCGCTGGGCGAAGGTTGAAAGTGAAAGATTCCAGAACCTTGTTCTCCGTCTTTTCCACACCGAACTCGAAACCATCTTCGAAGAGTTCAACATGAATCAGGACCGTGACGGACGCAGACTCAGCAACACTATCTTCGCAACTCTCTTCAAGAACCACCCATACGGAACCGCTATCATCGGTAAGGGCGAGCACTTGAAAAACCCATCAATGGCTAACGTTATGAAGTTCAAAGCAAACTACTATGTTCCGAACAACATGGCAATTTGTATGTCGGGTGACCTTGATTTCGAAGAGACCATCAAGATTATCGACAAGTACTGGGGCAAAATGGAAAAGAACCCGAATGTACCGGAATTCACCTACACTCCCGAAGAAGAACGTACAGCAGTTGACGAAATCGAACTCCACGGACCAGAACCTGAAAACGTATGCGTAGTATGGCGTTCACAGGGCAACAAGTCGCAGGAGTCCAAGTATTTGTCGATGATTGGTCAGATTCTCTACAACGGCAAGGCTGGTCTTATGGATCTTGACCTCAACACCGCACAGAAGGTTATGGGTGCATACGCATACGGATATGCTCTCAACGACTACGGAATGTTTGAAATGGTTGGTATGCCACGCGAAGGTCAGAGCCTCGAAGAGGTTAAGAATTTGCTTATGGCTGAACTCGAGAAGGTTAAGAAAGGCGAATTTGAAGAATGGCTTCTCGAAGCTATTGTAAACGAAATGAAACTCGACCAGATTAAGCAGATTGAAGGAAACGGTATTGCACACTCGTTCGTAAGCGCATTCATCTCGCAGACTCCTTGGGAAGAAGAAATCTTCGACATTGAAAACTACGAAAAGATGACCAAGGACGAACTCGTTAAGTTCGCAAACGAATTCTTCAAGGACAACTACCTTGTTGCATACAAGCGCATGGGCGAACCCGACAATGTAATGCATGTTGACAAGCCGGCTATCACCCAGCTCAACATCGACCGCGGATGCGAATCGGCATTCGTTACCGAACTCAAGAAAGAGGAACCTGCTGCAATTAGCCCCGAATTTGTTGACTATGCAGCAAAAATCCAAACTACAGAAATAGCAAAGGACTTGCCAATGAGCTACATAAAGAACGAATCTAACGACCTGTTCTCGCTCTACTACATCCTAGACATGGGCAAGGATAACGACAAGAAATTGGCTCTTGCAGTTGACTACCTCGACTACTTGGGAACAACCGACAAGACTGTTGAAAAGCTTGCTGAAGAATGGTATCGTCTCGGTTGCAACTTCTATGTAAGCAGTGGTGCCGACAGATGCTATGTTTACATCAGCGGTCTCGACGAGAATCTCGAAACAGCAATGAAACTTATGGAGGAAATCCTTGCAAATGTTAAGCCTGACAAGGATGTTTACGATGAATATGTAAATAGCATTCTCAAGTCTCGCGCTAATGCAAAACTCAACAAGAACACTATTCTCAGCGGACTTGTAGCACGTTCACAGTACGGCGAGGAATCGCGTTTTACCAACAACCTAAGCGAAGAAGAACTCAGAGCAATCGACCCCGAAGAACTTACCAATATTATAAAGGATATGCTTAACTACAAGCACCAGATCTTCTATTATGGTCCGCGCAAGATGGACGATGTTGCGAAGGTTATAAAGGAAAACCACAATGTTTCTGGCAACTATAAGGATTATCCTGAAGCAAAGCAGTTTGTAGAACGCGACTACGACAAACCACAGGTTTTCTTTGTTGACTACCCAATGACACAGGTATTCATCGAATTGGTATCGAAGGATGTTAAGTTCGACAAGTCGTTGATGCCTATTTCGGCAATGTTCAACGAATACTATGGAGGTTCGATGTCAAGCATTGTTTTCCAGGAAATCCGTGAAGCAAAGAGTTTGGCATACGGTTGCTACGCTGGCTACAGTAGAGCAAGGAAAGCCGAAAATTCTAACTATGTAATCGGCTATCTCAGCACACAGCCCGACAAGATGAAGGAAGCTCTAGAGGCTCTTGGCGAACTTATGAACGAACTCAAGCAGTCGCCCGAATCGTTTGAAATCAGCCGACAGGCAATCATCAGCCAGATTAACACCGAAAGAATAATAAAGAGCGGTATTTTCTGGAACTACCTTGCAAACAAGGAACTCGGAATCGAAAACGACTACCGCAAGGATGTTTATGATGCAGTTAAGAACTTCACCCTCGAAGATGCAACCAAGTTCTTCGATGAACACATTAAGGGTAAAACTTTCGACATTATGATTGTAGGTCCGAAGGAAAAAGTTGATTTCAACCTGCTCAAGACTTACGGCGATGTAAAGGAACTTACAGTTGACGAAGTTTTCAACTACTAATCTGAAACTAATTACAAACTAAAATGGGTGTTGCAGTGCAATGCCCATTTTTATTTAAGTCAAATCTTTATTTCTCAGAGGGAATTGATAAGCCAAAAAACATTACCTTTGTGCCAAAATTGAATTATGGAAAACTACATAGAAGAAAAGGTTTCCCTAGCGGTACAGTATTTCAAGGGAGGATACAACTGCTCACAGGCGGTATTTATGGCTTTTGCCAATGATTTTGGTATTGACAAGATGCAAGCCGCAAAGATTTCGGCATCGTTTGGCGGAGGCATCGGCCGTATGCGCGAGGTGTGCGGTACAGTGTGCGGAATGGCGATGTGCGCGGGTTTCATCTCTCCGGCAGACAACCCATCGGACAAGGCAGCACGCACTGCCAATTATGCACTTGTGCAGGATTTTGCCGAAAAGTTCCGTGCCGAAAATGGCGACATCATCTGCCGTCGTTTGCTCGGTCTGCCCGACAACAACTGTCCCTCCCCCGAGCCTTCGACCCGCAATGCAGAGTTCTACAAGAAGCGTCCCTGTGTAGAATATGTGACATTTGCTGCAAAGTTGGTGGCGGAGAAGATGGTGGAATTGGGAAAGATTTAATGCGGTAATGAGTGTAAGAGTACCATTCAGCACCAGCAGCGACAAATTACCTTCATTTACCATAGTTAGCCCATATAGAACAACAATGACTATGTCGCTTCCCCAAAAAAAATCTACGAATGCGTAATCGCAGGAAATCAAAAAAACTTTTGAGTCGTCATCTTTAATTGTCAATAAAACATTTCATATTCAAAAATACGACAGGTAATTTTTGAAAGAAAAGATTATTATCAAATGATCCTTTTTGTTGTTTGTCTGACATTGCTATCTTTTTGCTCTACAACAAGTTTTTTTTTGTTACTTCACAATAAGTATTAACTTTGCGGTTTTGAGTTTTGTAAATTAGGTTAAATTAAAATTTTAAACATGAGAGAATTATACTTGAATGTTTCCCAGCACTTACGTGTTGGAAAACTTGCGGAAGGCCTTAGGCGGCATTCGCAGAAATTAAGGGCTGTAGTAGTGGCTATGGCGTTGATTTTTATTGCTGCTCCGTTTTACGGACAGTCGTGGAATTTGGTAACTGCTGCTGCCGATTTGGCAGTTGGAGATTCTGTTATAATTGTTTCTGGAGAATATGCTCTTGGAACAACGCAGAACACTAGCAATAGAGCTGCTGTTGACATAACAAACAACGGAGCTTCAGTTGAATTTGATGACGAAGCAGGCGTTCAGGGCATAAAGTTAGTTGAAGGAACAGTTGACAACACCTTTGGCTTCTTTGTTGGCAATGGATATTTGTATGCTTCAAGTTCAAGTTCAAACCAACTGAAAACCCAAGATGATTTGAATGATAATGGTTCGTGGCTTGTGACAATCTCTGAAGGTGTTACAACAGTTGTAGCACAGGGGTCAAATACTCGCAATAACCTTAGAAAAAATTCAAGCAGTGCGATTTTCTCTTGTTATGGTTCTGGTCAAGATGCAGTTTCCATATACAAGTATGAAGAAGGAGGATCTTCTAATCCTACGATTTCGTTAACTCAGTCTCTTGTAGATTTTTCATACAATCTTAATAACGGACCTTCGGCAGCACAGAGTTTCTCTGTTGAAGGAAGCAACCTTACTGCCGATATTACAGTAAGCGTTCCAGACGATGCAGATTTTGAATTGTGCAGCACCGAAGATGGAACCTATGCTTCTTCTGTAACCATTACACCAAGCGAAGGAACTGTGACTTCTACAGATGTATTTGTTCGTATGAAGGCTGGTCTTGATGCAGGTGCATACAACGCTACCGTTACAATTGCTTCGACTGGCGCAACTAGCAAGACAATAAGCCTTACAGGTTCTGTTGTTGACCCCGATGCTGTTTACTATACAGTTGTTACAGAAGCTCCTGCAACAGACTGGACTGGTGAATACCTTATAACTTATACAAACGGAAATGTTGTAAAAGCATTGGCTGGAAGCAGTGGAACTTCAACCAATTATGGTACTCAGGAAGATGTTTCAGAATACCTTGTTGGAAATAAGATTACAGCAAACGCAACAACCGATGCAAAAAAGGTTACTGCAAGAAGCACAAGCAATGGCTATACGCTTTACCTTGAAAATGTCGGATACCTTGGTTGGAATTCTGGTAATTCTCTTGCATTTGACGAGGCCGTTACCGATGGTCGTAACGAGTGGACAATTTCTGTTTCTGACGAAGTTGTAAGCATTACAAATGTAGGAACAGATACCCGTTCGATTAAGTATAATAGTGGAGCCACTCGTTTTGCATGTTATACTAGTGGACAGGCTGCAATAACTTTGTACAAGTCGCCGCGTGAGGTTCAGGAACTTATTGCCAACCCGACATTCAATCCTGATGAAGGAACATTCTTCAACAGCGTTGATGTTACCCTTGCTTGCGAAACCGATGGTACAACCATATACTACACTCTCGATGGCACCGACCCGACAGATGCTTCAACCCCATATACCGAGGCTATTCATATTACCGAAACAACCACGGTAAAGGCTATCGCAATAAAGAACAGTGCTTCGAGCGAAATAGTTTCGGCAACCTATACCATTTCAAATATTGAAACTGTTGCAACTCCAGTTATCGCTCCAGAAGCTGGTAACTACAACGATCCTCAGCAGATAACCATCACTTGTGCTACCGATGAGGCTATTATTTACTACACAACCGACGGCACCGATCCGACAGCAGAATCGACTCTCTACACCGAACCTTTCACTCTTAGTGCTTCGGCTACAGTAAAGGCTGTTGCAGTAAAGGAAGGTTATAACAATAGTGACATTGCTTCGGCAGTTTACACAATGCCGGTATTCCTTGAAAACCTTGCAGCAGTATATTCAACTGCCGACAACGATCAGTACAAGATTACAGGTGATGTTGTTTTCGTTTTCAGAGATCATAGATATATGTTTGTAAAGGATGCAACTGCTGGTATGTTGATATATGATAATAACGATTCGATTATTACTACAGAATATAACGAAGGTGATGTTATCAGCGGTGGAATTATGGGTAAGACTTCAATCTTTAGGGGGCTTTACGAAGTAGTTCCTACTGCAAACCTTGCCGTATCAACCGAAAATAATGGTCCTGTTGAACCTATAGTTGTAACCATCCCGCAGATGTCTAACGAAAATGACTTTATGTCGCAGCTTGTAACAGTTCAGAATTTGACAGTAACAGGAATAGACGGACAAAACATTATTGTTTCGGATGGAGAAAACACGATGAAAATCTTTGATAGATTCAATTTGATAACCGAAAGTGACTATACCGTTGACGATGTTATAACATCTGTAACAGGTTTAGTTTCGAAATATAATTCAGACTACCAGATTTTCCCGCGTACAGCAGCCGATATTGTTAAGCGTGAAGTTCCTGCTGACCCGATATTCACACCAGAAGCTGGTATATATACAACAAGTGTAACCGTTACTTTGGCTTGCGAAACCGAAGGCGCAACAATATATTATACTCTTAACGATACCGATACAGAGGTTGAATATACAGCTCCGTTGACATTCACAGAGACTACAACCATTTATGCATTTGCAGAAAAGAACAGTGTTCGTAGCCAAACAGTTTCGGCAACCTACACTATCACTGATATGGAAATCGTTGCAACCCCGACTATCAATCCTGACGGTGGCGAATTTGAAACTTCTGTCGAAGTAACATTGGCTTGCGAAACTGCCGATGCATCTATTTACTACACACTTGATGACACCGACCCGACAGCAGAATCAACTCTTTACAATGCTCCATTCACATTGGACGCAACAACTACCGTAAAGGCAATCGCTGTAAAGGAAAATATGCAGAACAGTGCAATAGCAGTGGCTACCTTCACAAAGGTTGAGCCAGCTGTTGCTGTAAACTACACCCGCATCACTTCGCTCAACCAGTTGCAAGATGGCGACAAGGTTATTTTCGCTGCTCGTTACGACGATGACGCAACTCACTACTATGTTGCTCCTACAAGAATCGCAAACAAACTTAGAGGTGTTGCTGTTGCTGTTGAAAATGATGTTATTTCAACAGATGTTGATACTATTGTATGGACACTTAAGGTTAACGAAGGATCATATAGGTTTGTAAATACATCTAATGACACCTTAGGATATTCAAGTTCAACAAATTTCTCTAAAACATCAAATAAGGACTGGACCATAAGTGAATATACAACAATTGACTCGGCATTGGTCGCCGAATATACAGGTTATAAGATAACAAATGCAACTAATACGGGAAGAACCATTGCATTAAATAATAGTAATAACAATGTATTTGGTGCGTATGCAAATAGCAATGCAGAAAATAATAATGCAGCGCAGTACAATTTCGCACTTGATTTCTTCGTTGACCTTGGCGACCACGCTCCTCTTGTTGCAACCCCGACATTCTCGGTTCCTGCAGGAAACTATTCAGAAGCACAGACTGTTGAAATCCTTTGTACAACCGAAGGCGCAACTATCCGCTACACTCTCGATGGAACCGACCCGACAGAGGAATCGGCTGAATATACCGCAGCACTCACAATTACAGAACCTACAACTGTAAAGGCAAAGGCTTACAAGCAGGACTGCATTGCCAGCGGTATTGCCGAAGCATTCTACAATGTAAATACTACTCCTACAATCACAGTTGATGCAGAAACTTTGAGCTTTGAAAATGTAAACGAAACAAAGACCGTTAACGTTTCAAGCTTCAACCTTACCGAGGACATAACCGTTGCCGTTTCTGAAAACTTCACCGTTGATGCAGAAACCATAACAATGAACACCGATGCAACTTTGACAGTAACATTCGTAGGCAATGCAGTAACAAACGGCACACTTACACTTACAAGTGGTGAAACTGAAGTTACAGTTGCACTTGTTGCAACACCGCTCGTAGCTTCCGAAGGCTGCTACTATCCAATCGCCGATGCTCTTACCGACTGGTCTGGCGACTATCTGATTACCTACACCGATTTGTCAGCAGAAACTATCAATGCTCTCAACGGAATCCACGAGAACAATTATGGTTTGTACGAGAATGTATATGAGTATTATGCCGACGGTATAATCGCATCGAACCTCAACACCGAAATGTGCAAGGTTACAATTGAGCCGACCGAAGATGGCAAATACTCAATGTATCTGAACAGAAACGGATATTTGGGACTTAGCAGCGATGGTAACAAGTTGTACTCGAACAGCACGTTTACAGCAGAAAGGGACGAATGGACAATAACCGCTGAAAATGGCGTTGTAACTCTTACAAGCGTAAAATACCCTGCTCGTCAGTTGCAGTGGAATAACGCACAGTCGGGACTTCGCTTCGCTTGCTATACAGGCGGACAAACTCCTGTTACTCTCTACAAGCTCGGTGCTGTTCCTGCAGTTGCAACTCCTGTATTTACCCCTGTAGCTGGTTACTACGAAGAAGCTCAGAATGTAACAATCACCTGCGCAACCGAAGGCGCTACCATTTACTACACAACCGATGGTTCTACACCGACAAACGAATCGACTCAGTACACCGGAGCAATCGCAGTTAGCCAGAACACAACAATCAAGGCTATTGCAATACTTGGTGACGATGAAAGTTTCGTGGCAACAGCAAGATACACTTTCCCGAACTTTGTCGAGAACATTGCCGCTTTGTATGCAGTTGAAAATACTACCGACACCTACGTTCTCACTGGCGATGTAACATTTGTTTACCGCAACGGCAAGAATATGTATGTAAAGGACGAAACTGCCGGTTTGCTCCTGTTCGACCGCAACGAAGTAGTTACAACCGAATACACCGAAGGCGATGTAATCAGTGGTGGCATTACCGGTACTATCAGCATGTATCACGGAATGCTTGAGTTCATCCCGACATTCAACACTGCAGTTTCAACCCAGAACACTGGCGCTGTTGTTCCTGCCGTAATCACTGTTGAGCAGCTTCGCTCGAATGCATACGTTTCACAGCTTGTGAAGGTTGAAAATGTAAACATTGCAGAAGGTACAACCTACGCCGAAGGTCAGACTGGCAGCAATGTTACCTTCTCGCAGAACGGTAGCGAAGCATTGTTGAGAAACAGCTTCAAGACCCTTGATATGGAAATTGGTGACAACACCAACTGGGATATAACAGGTTTCGCAGCAATCTACGACAGCGACATCCAGATTTTCCCACGCGACAATGACGATGTTACTCTCGTTACTTCTGTTGAAGAACTCATCGCTGAAATTGCAATCTACCCGAACCCGACAAGCAATGTAATCAACATCGCAGCAGAAGGCTTGAATGTTGAACGCGTTGAACTTGCAAATGTTGACGGACAGATTGTTTCTAGCGAAGAAGTTGCTTCGGATATGGTTACAGTTTCGCTCGAAGGACAGCCTGCTGGCATGTACTTCGTAAGAATCTACACTGCAAACGAAGTAATTGTAAGAAAGGTTACGAAGTTCTAAATTGTCCAGATTTTAGATAGCGGAAAGGTCGGGTGTAAACTCGGCCTTTTCTGTTATTACTGCCTACAAAAACCTGAAACACATATAAATATAGCTATCAATTATTTGCACTGCATTTCATGAAAAGGGACTGCAAAATCTAAAATCGTAAATCTAAAATCGTAAATATTATTGTATCTTTGCGCCCAAATTAGATTTATCACGATGAAAAATTTCATAGAAGAACTCAAATGGAGAGGAATGCTGCAGGATATGATTCCCGGCACCGAAGAAGCACTACAGAAAGAACATGTTGCGGCATACGTTGGAATTGACCCGACTGCCGACTCGCTACATATAGGTCACTTGTGCGGCATAATGATGCTCAAGCACTTGCAGAACTGCGGACATAAGCCTATCGCCCTTATCGGCGGTGCTACCGGTATGATTGGCGACCCGTCGGGAAAGTCGCTCGAACGCAACCTGCTCGACGAGGAAACCCTGCGTCACAACCAGCAGTGCATAAAGAACCAGCTCGCAAAGTTCCTCGACTTCGAATCAGATATTCCAAACAAGGCCGAACTCGTCAACAACTACGACTGGATGAAGGACTTTACCTTCCTCGAGTTCGCTCGCAAGGTCGGTAAGCTTATCACCGTCAACTATATGATGGCAAAGGACTCGGTAAAGAAGCGTCTCAACGGTGAGGCTCGCGACGGAATGTCGTTCACCGAGTTCACCTACCAGCTCCTGCAAGGATACGACTTCCTGCACCTGTACCAGACCAAGAACTGCAAGTTGCAGATGGGCGGAAGCGACCAGTGGGGCAACATCACTACCGGTACCGAACTCATCCGTCGTACCTGCGGTGGCGAAGCATACGCACTTACCTGTCCGCTTATTACCAAGTCGGACGGTGTGAAGTTCGGCAAGACCGAATCGGGCAATGTTTGGCTCGACCCCGAAAAGACCAGCCCATATAAGTTCTACCAGTTCTGGCTCAATGTTTCGGATGACGATGCAAAGCGTTACATCAAGATATTCACCACTTTGGACAAGGAAACCATCGATGCTCTCATCGCACAGCACGACGAAGCACCAAACATGCGAATCCTCCAGAAGCGTCTTGCAGAGGAAATCACCGTTATGGTTCACTCGCGCAGCGAATACGAAGCCGCAGTTGAGGCTTCGCAGATACTTTTCGGCAACGCAACAAGCGACGCACTTCGCAAGCTTGATGAAAAGACTTTCCTCGCCGTTTTCGATGGCGTTCCTACCTACAATGTTGCAAAGGTTAAGTTTGCTGAGGGAATCAATGTTCTCGACCTGCTTGCCGGCGAAACCGACATTTTCCCGTCGAAGGGCGAATTGAAGCGCACCATCAAGGGCAACGGCATGAGCATCAACAAGGAAAAGTATTCCGACGAGGCTGGAATCATCAATACCGATAGCCTCATTAACGGAAAATACCTGCTCGTGCAGAAGGGAAAGAAGAACTACTTCTTGGTGATTGCGGAATAGAAGACGAACAGATATTTAAGAAAAAAGATTTGTAGTATTCTATGAAGAATGTTGCAAATCCTTTTCTATTGTTCATCACATATTTTTCTTATCTTTGCATTATAAAAGCAACACAAATTATATAAACAATATTAACCTAAACATTTATAAACGAAACAGATAGAACTATAATAGAATAGAAAATAAAACATATTGGCGTTTTTGCTTTCTAAATTGCACACGAAATCTGGACCATTTCGTGTATCTATCAACTAATAAGAAGCGGAACGCTCGCGGAAAACCGCGGGCTTCTTGTTGGGTAATAGGTATGCAGAACCTCGAGCATAACAAAAGTTCGCGGTTTTTGCATGGATACTTTCCTCATCATTATTGTCAAATATAAAACTACGAATGTAATTTGTGCTGAATTTTCTCACAAAACATGCAGAAAAATAACACAAAAATATGATCTTAATATGAAGATATGGAGATATTTTTGTAAAATGACAATTAAAAACCACGCAAAAGCCAGTTGAAAATGCAAATGCGTAATTATTATCTTTTGGTGGATGTTTGTCTATAACTTTGATACGAATAACTTTAATGCATTTTTTGCCATTATATATGGAAAATGACATACACATAGGACAAGAAATCAAAAAGATACTTGATGAGAAACATATTTCAGCAGCTAAATTTGCCGACATGATACATTGTTCAAGGCGCAATGCCTACGACATTTTCAGCAACGGCAGTATGGATATTAAGCGGTTAAAACATATTTCCGAACTGCTTGATTATGACTTCGTAGCACTATTTGTGCAAGACAATAGCATTAGCGAAAAGAAAACTTTCCATTTGAAAGTTATAGTTGAGAATGGGAAAATAAAGGTTGATGAGGAATAAAATCAGTCTATATTTTTTGCACCGTTACATTCTGGATAAGCCGTACAACTCCAGAACTCTTTCCCCGAATTGGTTCCCTTTTTTGCGATACGCTTGACCATCGGTTTTCCACACTTTGGACACATCGGAGCATCTTCTTTCACACTTTGCTCTGTCCTATATGCAAGTCGTTCTGCAGTTAGCCCCTCTGTAAAGCCACCTTCTTCACGGAAATTTGAAAGTTGATTAGTGATCTGCTTGCTAATCATCATCGTCAGACGATTACAAAGTATTAGTATGCAATTTGCCTCAATCATTGAATCATTTGAATGCAACCATTCGTCAAATTTATGTTTCTGTTGCAAAATGTGAGAACTGCTCAAATGTTGTACATCATCTTTATATGTAGGCTTATCAAGTTGAATAGCAGTTACTTTCTGGTGTTCCTCCGATTTTACCGACCAAGGCAAACACTCGTGCTTCATCATCCAGTTTAGATAGTCGTTTGCCAGTTCCGACAAACTTGCCCGAGCCACATCAGTAAGTTTCATTTCCGTCTCTTTAGAAGTAGAATGTCGCGAACTGCCTTCCGCGATGTTTGCAGACACAGAACGCGCGGCTTGTGTCATCTGGTCGTACTGCCGTCCGCATGGGTCGTTTGTCCGATTAAGGTAGCGCGAGCAAAAATCCTGCGTAGCCAATTGTATGACACTTGCAAATATCCAAGTGTCAAGCCAATAGTATCCAATGCGATGTATCTGCATATTTGATGATTTTGATATTGATGCAAAAATATGATTTTTTCTTTTTAGCCAAAGTAATTTTTTACAGATGTATCGATATATCGCCCATCGATATATCGGTAAAAACATAAAAAAGATTGACTAATTTGAGCAAAATATTCTCCCATCTTGTGCGAAAAAATCACACAAAACTTTGATTGTTAATAAATTATATGTATATATCTTTGTAAAAAAATATAAAAATGGAAAAGATTTATACTGCCTATAAAATGGATTATTCATGGGATTTGGATACGGAAAATCTGGGTTCTGAATTTGTTGCATTCGAAGTAAAAAACAAGGAAGCTTATGATTATGTATTTGCTGCAAAAAAAGATGGAATAACATACATAATTCCGATGACTATAGGAAGTATGTCAGTTGACTATTTTTTGAAAGATATAAATAGAGCTAAGAAAAACAACAGAATAGAATGGAAATAACACAAATAAATAACTTATGAGTTACATAATTAACATTTGGGATGTGTATGATTTTTGCGCAACACATGGAAGAATAATTCCCCATTATGAGGATAGTGAAGGTCACTTTACAAAATTTCATTGTGCTGATAAAAGGCACGATGATTCTGATATAGTTGTTTGTTCTGAAGGACAAGGGGTGCAAACAGGAAGTTTTTTAGGATTGTCAACAATGCATGGCTATGTTGTTGAATTTAATGATAAATCTGAATATTTATTTTGCACAAGTTCAGAACTAGAGGAACTAAAACAACAATCCAAGATTGAGAAAGAAAAATACGAGAAACAAAGAAGGGACTCTGAAATACAATTTGAACATCCAGCAAGACCCAAAGGAATCAAAATTTCTGCAGAAATGCAAGACAGAAGATTTCAATCGTATTGCATTTGCCCTGATTACAAGCGTAAAATTCAGCAAGTTAATGTTATGCCGGGGTTAAATAATAATTATTTACTATGTGAAGATGATTGTATTTTCCCTAATTGCCCATTTTATCAGAAAATGTTATTACTCGAATTTAGCCACAATCATATGAGTGATTATGATACATGGGTAGTTGATTTTAACAAAAATGCACCAGGCAAACATTAGGCAATAAATTATCATTAAGGTCTATATATTAAGAAATATAAACCGGAATAATATAACATAACCAAAGGCACATCGGAACAAATTTCTGACGTGTCTTTTTTTATTCTCAACCAATGGCAAAAGTTTTTGATGAAAGATGATTACACTTCTATTATTCGTCCAGAAAAGTGTAAGTTTTATTTACAAGGCTTTAATAATCAAGTTTTTGACAATATATTTATTAATGCCCTCTTTGTGTTGTTATCTGAACAAAATGCTGGAATAAATTTGCAAATTTACCGCCCCTATCAAAATTATTATTAACTTCGCGGTATAATTAAATACATAAATATATGAGAAGTTTATTGGTAATATTGAGCATTTGCCTGACTTGCACAATGTTGCAGTCGTGCATGCCGAAGACTACCACAATGCCAACGGCACATGGTAGTCCAGGGGACATTATAGTGGTTATGAGCAACGAAAACTGGCAAGCCGAAGCAGGCGACAGCATGAGAGCAATCTTTTCTGAATTTTGCCCGAACCTGCCTTTCGAACAACCGATTATGGACTTGCATCAGATTTCGTACGACAAGTTTGTAGAAATGAACCAGTTGCATCGCAACATAATTTTCTTCGAGAAAATTGCTGGACAGAAAAACGGCGTGGTAAATGTGGAAAACGACAAGTACGCCCGCAATCAGATATTCGTACGCATTACTGCTGCCAACCAGACAGAATTCGTGAAGGCGCTTTGCGAGCAACGCGATTACATCAAGAGGCTTTTCCTTACCGCCGAC